>DASQSO010000465.1:0-6968 GCA_035642335.1 Caulobacteraceae bacterium | reverse complement strand
TGCGGCGGGCGAGGTCGAGGCGATCCGCTGCGACGGCGCCATCGCCATGTCGGCCAGCGCGGTGTTCGGATGAACGCCTTGCCGATCGACCATCCGGACGTGCTGACCCCCGCCGGCGAGGCCGTCGAGGCGGTGGCGGCCGACCTGCGGGGCGATGACGCGGTGCGCTGGTTCCTGGACAACGGCAATTCGACGGAGAACCGCGCGGCGCTGGCCGGGCTGCTCGGCGACGGCTGGCGGCCGGACGAGAGCCTGGGCGATGAGACCCTGGACATGGTCCGCGACCAGTTCCGCCGCTTTTCCGACACCCGCGTCGCGCCGCACGCTCACGCCTGGCACCTGGCCGACGAACTGATCCCCGACGCGGTGGTGGCCGAGATGGCCGAGCTGGGCGTCTTCGGCGTCTGCATCGCGCCGGCATACGGCGGCATGGGCCTTGGCAAGCTGGCCATGTGCGTGGTCACCGAGGAGCTCAGCCGCGCCTGGATCGCCGCCGGCTCGCTGGGCACCCGCTCGGAGATCGCCGGCGAGCTGATCCGCGCCAACGGCACGCCCGGGCAGAAGGCGCGCTGGCTGGCGAAGATCGCCTCGGGCGAGGTCCTGCCGACGGCGGTGTTCACCGAGCCGGACGTCGGCTCGGACCTGGCCTCGCTGACCACCCGCGCCCGACGGTCCGAGGACGGCGGCTGGCGCATCACCGGGGCAAAAAACTGGATCACCCACGCCTCGCGCAGCGACCTGATGACGCTGCTGGCGCGCACCGGGCCGCCCGGCTCGGGCAATGGCGGCCTGTCCATGTTCCTGGCCGCCAAGACCCGCGGGCGAGCGGGCGACGCCTTCCCCGATCCAGGCCTTTCGGGCGGCGAGATCGAGGTGCTGGGCTATCGCGGCATGAAGGAATACGTGCTGGCCTTCGACGGGTTCGCGGTTGGCGCCGACGGCCTGCTGGGCGGCGAGGACGGCGCGGGCTTTCGCCAGCTGATGGCGACCTTCGAGGGCGCGCGCATCCAGACCGCGGCCCGGGCGACCGGGGTGGCGCGCAAGGCGCTGGACCTCGCCCTCGCCTACGCGCTGGAGCGACGCCAGTTCGCCAAGCCGCTGATCGCCTTCCCCCGCATCTCCGACAAGCTGGCCCTGATGGCCGTCGAAACCGTCGTCGCCCGCGAGCTGACCTATTTCGCCGCCCGGGCCAAGGATGGCGGCGACCGCTGCGACATCGAGGCCGGCATGGCCAAGCTCTTGGCCGCTCGCGTCGCCTGGAGCAACGCCGACGCCGGCGTGCAAATCCACGGCGGCAACGGCTATGCGCTGGAATACGAGATGAGCCGCATCCTGTGCGACGCCCGCATCCTCAACATCTTTGAGGGAGCGGCGGAAATCCAGGCCAATGTCGTCGGCCGCGGCCTCTTGGCGCGGCAGTCGCCGGCATGACCGCCTCGCCCTCGGCCCAGCTTCGCCTGCAGCGCCCGGTCGATGTGGAGCGCGATCACACGCGCGGCGACCTGGCCGCGCCCGGTGAGACAACGCTGCTGATCTACGGCGACTATCTCTGCCCCTATTGCCGGCGAATCCGCAGCGTCATCGAGCGCCTGCGCAAGGCCCTGGGCGACCGGCTGGTCTATGTCTTCCGGCACTATCCGAACGAGCGTGTGCATCCCGGCGCCGAGTTCGCTTCCGACGCGGCGGAAGCCGCCGGCTGGCAGGGCAAGTTCTGGGCGATGCACGATGCGCTCTATGCGCGCGAGCCGCCCCTGACCCACGACCACGTGCTGGAGGCCGCCCGCGACATCGGCCTGGACATGGACCAGTTCGGGCGCGACCTGGCCGATCCGCGGGTCCACAACCGGGTGATCGAGGACCTGTCCGACGGCCGGCGCAACGGCGTCACCGCGACCCCGACCATCTTCATCGACGGCCAGCGCTATGACGGCGCCTGGGACTTCTATTCCATGCTCGAGGCCATCGAGCGGCCGGTGGGCGCGCGGCTGCGGCGGACGGCGCGCACCTTCGCCAGCCTGTCGGCCTCGGCGGGCCTGGTGCTGCTGCTGGCCGCGGGCCTCGCCCTGGTCTGCGCCAACACCTCCCTGGCGCCGCTTTACCAACACTTCGTCGACGCCCGGTTCGGCATGGGATTGACCGGCGGAGCTCTGTCTCTCAGCATCGCCGACTGGTGCTCGGAAGGGCTTTTGACCGTCTTCTTCCTGCTGGTCGGCCTGGAAATCCGCCGTGAGGTGACGGCCGGCGCCTTCACCGACCTGCGCGCGGCCATCGTGCCGGTGCTCTGCGCCATCGGCGGGGTCCTGGCGCCGGCGGCCATCTATCTGGCGATCAATCGCGGGCCTACCGCGCCGGGCTGGTCGGCGCCCACCTCAACCGGCATCGCCTTCACCCTGGGCATCCTCGCGGTGCTGGGCAAGCGCGCGCCAACGGGGCTGAAGGTATTCATCGCCGCCCTGGCGGTGGTCGACGACATCCTGTCGATGTTCACCCTGGCGATCTTCTACCCGCAGAACTTCCAGGCCGTCTGGCTGATCGCCGCAGCAGCCGGGGTCGGGCTGATGTATCTGCTGAACCGCTGGCGGGTCTATGCCGGCTGGCCCTATCTGGTAGTGACGGTGGCGCTCTGGCTGACGCTGGAGCAGGCTGGGGTCAGCGCCGCCCTGGCCGGCGTCGCCCTGGCCGCCTTCCTCCCCACCAGGCCGGCGCCGGCCGCCGGGCCGCTGCTGGCCCAGGCCGCCACGGCGCTGGCGGCCCTCGAACACGCCCAGACCGAAGCGCACAAAGGCGAGAACACGCAGCCCATCCAGCAGGAGCCGATCTGGGAATGGGCCAGCCGCAACCTGCAGGCCGCCGCCGGCCGACTGCTATCGCCCGCGGACCGGGTCGAGCATGCCGCCGAGCCCTGGTCGGCCTACGTCGTGCTGCCGCTGTTCGCCTTCACGGCCACGGGGGTCGGCCTGAACGTCGATCTCGGCGTTCCCGGCGCCGCCCGCGTGCTGATCGGCGTGATCCTTGGCCTGGTCGTCGGTAAGCCGTTGGGCGTGACGCTGGCGGCGCTGGCGGCGGTGAAGACGAAGATCGGCCTGTTGCCCAAGGACACCTCCGTGCGCGCCTTCGTCGGCGCGGCCATGCTGTGCGGGGTCAGCGATCCGGTAGCCTTGCTGATGGCCGACGAAGCCTTCCCGCACGGCGGTTTCGCGGCGGTCGCCAAGATCGGCGTCCTGATCGGCTCGGTGCTGGCCGCCGGACTGGGCGCCCTGGTGGTCTTCACCGGCCCGCCGGCGGTGACGCCCATGCCGGCTGAAGCGATCCCGGTCGAAGCCCTCGCCGCCGGCGCCGCGAGCTAGAGCCTATCCGTCCAACCCGGACCGTTCGCGTGTGAGATGTCCTTCTCACCGCGAGGGGGGAAGGACTCTCGCGCCCGACCGGCGCTGGCTTGAATGGACGATGCTCCAGGCCGGCGCGCCTGGCGGACGACAAAAGGGCCGCGCCTCGCGGCGCGGCCCCTCGATTTTCGCCCCGAGCCGCCGGCTAGTACGGGTAGTAGCGGAAGCTGGTGAAGATCATGTCGTCCGAGGTGTGCGGCGCCAGCGATCCGGGCACGGAGTGGGCGTTTTCGCCGGGGAAGGCCTCCAGGTCGGTATGGGAATACTGCACGCCGACGCGGATATAACCAAAGTGACCGCTGTAGACCTTGTCCCAGAAGCCGCCGGTGATCTGGGCCACCGATCTGATGTTGCCGGTGCAGGTCAGCGCCGATACGCCGGTCTCGGCTTCCGCCAGACAGCCGGCGTTGGAGAAGAAGGGGTTCCCGTAGCCGAGATGCTGGCTGCTGGTGTTGAACGGTCTGGCGGTCTCGGACTCATCGCCGCCGAAGACATAGAGGTCCAGGGCCGGCGTTGCGTGCAAGGTGGCGCCGCCCAAATAGATGGTCTCGGGGATCGGCACGACCTGGCCGTTTGGCTTAAAGGTCGCGTCGGGCAGGCCGCCAGCCCCATAGCGGCCGATGCCCTGACCGACCAGGAAGGACCCCTCGACATCCAATAGTTTGGGGATGACGTTGACGGTTACGCCGCCGCCGACGCCGCCGCCGCTCGCATCCGCGTTCTGGATGCCAACGGGAAGGCCAAGGGCGTTGGGGGCGGCAGGAGTAGTGGAGGTAGCGGCGATTTGTCCGATATTGATCCGGTCGTAGTAGTCCCGATACAACCCGAACAGTTCCAGGTGAACCGGGCGGGCGCCGCCGATATTGGGCTCGAAGGCGATCTTGCCGATCACGTCAGGTATGTGATTGATCGAGAAGGTGTTGATGTTGGTCAACAGGCTCGACGAGGAGATTCCAGCTGGACCCTGGGGGTTCGCCGAGGCGGTCAGTGCGCTGCCGGTGGCGCCGTCGAGGGCTATGATGCCGTTCGCCGGCGATCCGGTGAAGGTGCTCTGCGGATTCTCCAGCGAGAACGCGACCCAGACCTGCTTGTCGTCAAAATCCTTGGCGAGGCGGATCTGCGGTTGCCGCGCCCAGACGAAGCCAGGAACGTACTGGGCGTCGATCGTGGGCGGAATCACCTCGTTGCGCGGCGATATGCCGTGCGAGTTCAAGGTCGCCAGCGTCCAGTTCTGACCGGCGAGCAGATGCCAGCCATCGGCGTTCCAATCGATGGTTCCGTAAACGTTGCGGATGCGCAGGTTGAAGGAGTTGCTCTCGTTCGAGTTGGCGGTCTGGGCGGCGCCCAGGAAGTCGACCTCGGTATAGAAGGCCGCCTGGGTCGTCGGATTGATGTCGCCCTGCGCGAGCAGCGAAATGCGGCTCTGCCGGGCCGAGAAGCGCGTCTCAGCGGTATGGCCGACCGCGTTGTTGGCGAACGGAATTCTCGAGAACGCCGGTGATCCGACGTCGGAGTCCAGGCCCCTGGTGCGATAGATGCCGGCCGCTTCGAGGAAGCCGCCGAGGGTCAGGCTGACGCCCTTGTAATAGGCCTTGTCGGTGGGCTTCGGCGCGCTCGCCGCGATGGCGGTCTGCACGTCGCTCGGAATGGTCTGGATCTGCGATTGCAGCTCGCTGCGCGTCGCCTGGGCGTCGGCCTCGGCGGCGTCGGCCTTGGCTTCGGCGGCCTGGGCGCGGGCCTCGTCGGCCTGGCGCGCGGCGGTCTCGTCGTTCAGCCGATTTTCCAGCGTGCTGACGGCATCGGTCAGACTGTCGATCTTCTGCTGTGTTCCCGCGCGATCCGCGGCGGCCGCCGCCGCATGGTGATGATGTTTTGGCGCCGCCTGAGCGGTCGCGCCGGCCCCGGCGATCAGCACGCCAACGGCCGCGCCGCAAAGCAGCGCGCATCTTTTCTGCATGGTCCGATCCTTATTCCCCAACCCCGATCGGTCGATCAGGACGGCCCCGCTTAGCTCCGTCGAATGACACTTTCACGACAACTTCACGACAGTTTTATTCGGTGAAACCTTACACTTCCCAGTGTTGCCAAATGCACACACCATATGATCCGTATACTGACCGCTCTAACATTGTCGTTTTTGAGCAACGGAGTAAGTACGAACGTGGCCGCTCCGCGCCGGCGCCTGCGTGAAACTTTATTCACTGGCCCTTGCCCAGGGTGTCGATAGCCTTTGGTGACGTCGCCCAACCTCAAGCGATCGTCGCCAGCTTGGACTCTTCGCCGGTCGAGGCCGACAATCCGTCGCAATGGCAAGGCAGGGCGGACCGTGCGGACCGGGCCGTCAGGCAACCTGCCGCCGGGACGTCACACAGGACCGCGACCGTGAGCAGAATTCTGGTGATCGAAGACGATGTCGAGACGGCCGAGGAGATCGCCTCGTGCCTGTCGGCGTCTGGATTCGAGGCCGAGCAATGCCTCGATGGCGCGCGCGGCCTCGAACTGGCGCTGAGCGAGCCGTTCGACGCCATAACGCTCGATCGCCTTTTGCCCAACTGCGACGGCCTGCAGGTGGTGAAGACCTTGCGCGAAGCGGGCCTGGAGACGCCGGTCCTGATGGTCAGCGCGCTCAGCGACGTCGACGACCGGGTCACCGGCCTGCGCGCCGGCGGCGACGACTACCTGATCAAACCCTTCGCGCCGACCGAACTGGTGGCGCGGCTGGAGGTGCTGCTGCGCCGTCACCGCCGGGCCGGAAAGGCGGAGCTGTCGCTCAAGGTCGGCGATCTGGAGCTGGATCTGGTCACCCGCGAGGCGGTGAGGGCGGGGCGCCGCATCGAGCTTTTGCCGATGGAATTCCAGCTTCTGGAGTTCATGATGCGCAACGCCGGCCAAACCTTGAGCCGCAGGATGATCTTCGAGACGGTCTGGGAGTATTACTTCGATCCTGGCACCAACCTGATCGATGTCCATGTCGGCAGACTCAGAAGGAAGATCGACATCCTCGGCGCGCCGTCTCTTATCAAGACCGAGCGCGGCGTTGGCTATATCTTCAACGCGCCTTAGCGAGCTCTGGCAGACCACCACCTTCAGGCTGACGGTGCTTTATGGGCTGGTGTTCGCCCTGGGCACGGTGGCGCTGCTCGGCATGGTCTATCTGCAGTCGGCGGTCTATCTGACCCACCGCGTCGACGGCATCCTCAACACCGAAGCCGATGCCCTGGTCCAGACACCGGCGCCGGACCTGAGCCAGCGGATCGGCGAGGCCCTGACGCTTGGGGGCGACAAGACCAGCGTGTTCGCCCTGTTCTCGGCCAAGGGCGCCTGGATCGCCGGAAACCTGCATGACCTGCCCGCGGCCCTGCGCGTCAACGGCCAGCCGGTGGAGATTTCCCCTACCCCGACATTTCCGGCCAACGCTCGTCTGATCGCGCGCAGCCTGCCGTCCGGCGACGAACTGGTGGTGGGGCGGGACGTCAACCAGCTGCGGGAAATCCGACAGATCATCGCCTCGGCGCTGATCTGGAGCGGCGTCCTGATCATCCTTGTCGGCCTGGCCTGCGGCACGGCCCTCAGCATCGGACC
>DASQSO010000464.1:0-8729 GCA_035642335.1 Caulobacteraceae bacterium | reverse complement strand
TGCGCAACCTGGCGCGCCGCTACCTGCACACCGAGCCTTTGGTGGTTGGCGAGAACGCCGAGCTCGGCATCGAGGTCAGGATCGACACGCCGTCTGAAGCCGGCGCCGACCGGCTGGTCAACGCCATCGGCGCCCACGTGGCCTACCCTGGCGACCTGATCGTCGTCGACTCCGGTACGGCCACCACCTTTGACGTGGTCGCGGCGGACGGCGGGTTTGAGGGCGGCGTGATCACGCCCGGGATCAACCTCTCCATGCAGGCGCTGCATGATGCGGCCGCCAAGCTGCCGCGGGTGGCGATCCGCCGCCCCAGCCGCAACCAGGTGATCGGCCACGATACCGTCCAAGCCATGCAGTCGGGTGTCTTCTGGGGCTATATCTCGATGATCGAGGGCCTGGTCTCGCGCATCAAGGCCGAATGGGGCCGACCGATGACCGTGGTCGGCACCGGCGGTATCGCATCGCTGTTCCAAGGCGATACCGACGCCATCGACATCTTCGACCACGACCTGACCATCCGCGGCCTTCTGGAAATCCATCGGCGCAACGCGGGGCGCGCGGCCTCATGACGCCGTCGCCCAACGACGAGCTGGTCTTCCTGCCGCTGGGCGGGTCGAACGAGATCGGGATGAACTTCAACTGCTACGGCTACGGCCCGCCCGACGATCGCAAATGGATCATTGTCGATGTCGGGGTAACCTTCGGCGACCAGACCACCCCGGGCGTCGAGATCATCATGCCCGACCCGACCTTCATCGAGGAACTGGCCGACGACATATTGGGTATCGTGCTGACCCATGCGCACGAAGACCATATCGGCGCCATGGGCTGGCTCTGGCCCAGGCTGAAGGCGCCTATCTACGCCACGCCCTTCACCGCCTTTCTGCTGCGCGAGAAGATGCGTGAGCGGGGTGCGCTGGATAAGGCGAAGATCACCGAAGTTCCCCTGAACGGCGCCGTCACGCTCGGGCCGTTCGAGGTCGGGTTGATCACCCTGACCCACTCGATCCCGGAGCCGAACGGCCTGTCCATCAAAACGCCGCTGGGCACCGTGCTGCACACCGGCGACTGGAAGATCGATCCCGACCCGTTGCTCGGCGGCGTCACCGATGCCGCCGCCATCCGCCGCCTTGGCGACGAGGGCGTGCTGGCCATGGTCTGCGATTCCACCAACGTCTTCGTCGACGGGACCGCCGGCTCCGAGGCCGAGGTGCGCGAGGTGATGAACCGGCTGATCGGATCGCTGACCGGCAAGCTCGCGGTGGCCTGTTTCGCCTCCAACGTCGCGCGGATGGACACCATCATCCGCGCCGGCCAGGCCAATGGCCGCAAGGTCTGCCTGGTCGGGCGCTCGATGTTCCGCATGGCGGCGGCGGCCAGCTCGGTCGGGCTGCTCAAGGGCCTGGAGCCGTTTGTCAACGACGCCGAGGCCGGGCGGTTTCCCGACGACCAGATCCTCTATCTCTGCACGGGCAGCCAGGGCGAGGCGCGCGCTGCCCTGTTCCGCATCGCCGAGGGAACCCATCCGCACGTGAAGCTGGGGCAGGGGGATCACTGCATCTTTTCCTCCCGCATCATCCCCGGCAACGAGGTGTCGATCCGTAACCTGCAGAACCGGCTCGCCGATCGCGGGGTTCGTCTGTATACGGAGCGTGATCACCCGGGTATCCATGTTTCCGGCCACCCGTGCCGCGACGAGCTGAAGGAAATGTACGCCTGGGCGCGGCCGAAGATCGCCGTACCCACCCACGGCGAGCGTCGGCATCTGCTGGAGCACGCCGCCCTGGCGCACGATCTGCAGGTGCCGCAGTCGGTGGCGCCGCGCAACGGCGACATGGTGCGCTTGGCGCCCGGCCGCGCCGAGATCATCGATGAGGTTCCGTCAGGCCGCATCTATGTCGACGGCGGCGTGCTGACGGTCGAGAACGGCGAGGCTCTGCGCGAGCGCCGCCACGCCGCGCACTCTGGAATGTTGACCGTGGCCGTGGCGCTGGACGATGACGGCCGCATCGTCTCCGGCCCTCAGGTGCAGGCGGTCGGGCTGCCGGGCGACGAGAACACCCCGCTGGACGAGGCGCTGGACGACCTTGCCGCCGCCGCCGAGACCGCGCTCAAGACCCTGAAGGACTACGAGCGCGACGACGACCACGCCGTCGAACAGGCCTTGATCCGCGCCCTGAAGCGCAATTCCTTCCGCCTGTGGGAGCGCCGCCCCGTCGTCACCGCGACCGTGCTGCGGGTCTAGACGACAAGCCTTCACCCAGCGAGGGGGAGGGCTTCACGGAAAAGCATATGTTCGCGATCCGCCGTTGCCTCCCGCCATGGCTTGTGCGCGGCGGCGCGGGGCGCCACACCCCCGCCATCACGATCGAACAATCTGGACCGCGACATGATCGGTAAACTCAACCACGTCGGCATCGCCACGCCCTCGATCGAGGAGTCGCAACGGCTCTATCGCGACATCCTCGGCGCCGCCTCGATCACCGAAAAGCGCGCCCTGCCGGAGCAGGGGGTCTGGGTCAGCTTCGTCAACCTGCCCAACGCCCAGATCGAGCTGATCGAGCCTTACGGCGAGGATTCGCCGATCAACGCCTTCCTGGCCAAGAACCCGCGCGGCGGCCAGCACCATGTCTGTTTCGAGGTCGCCGATATCCTGACGTCGCGCGACGAGATGCGGACCAAGGGCGCGACCATCCTCGGCACGGGCGAGCCGCGTATCGGCGCCCACGGCGTGCCGGTGATTTTCGTTCACCCGAAGGACATGGGCGGGGTATTGGTCGAACTGATGCAAACGCCGACCGACGCCCACTGATGGGACCGGCCCTGTCCTTCGTGGTCTACGTGACCCTGTGGTGGATCGTCTTCCTGGCCATCCTGCCGATGGGCGGGATCAGCTATGCCGAGGCGGGCATCGACAAGCACGACGGCGGTGATCCGGGGGCGCCGGTGAACCCGAACATCAGGCGCAAGCTCATCACCACCACCTGGGTCTCGGTCATCCCGTTCGCGGTGATCTGGCTGGTGGTCTTTTTCCACCTGATCACCCTGCCGAACCTCGGCGCCGGCGCGCCTGGCTCATGAGAGCTTTGGGCGCATGACCGCCGACATCAAGCCCGCCCCGCCGTTCAGCTTCTGGGAACGGTCGGTCGCGATGCGCTATCTGCGCGCCAAGCGGAAGAACGGCGGCGTGGCGCTGATCTCGACCATCTCCTTCATCCTGATCATGCTGGCGGTGGCCATACTGATCATCGTCATGTCGGTGATGAACGGCTTCCGCAGCGAGCTGCTGGACCGCATCCTGGGCTTCAACGGCCATATGCACGTGACCGGCGTGGCGATGCTGGAGCCGGAGCGCGACCTGGTGCTGCAGCGCATCCACGCCATCCCCGGCGTCGTCCAGGCCGCGCCGCTGGTCGAGGCCCAGGCCCTTGTTCAGGGTCGGGGCCAGACCTCGGGCGCCATCGTGCGCGGCATGACCCCTGACGACGTGCGCGCCACCAAGTTCATCGCGGACAACATCAAGTCCGGCTCGCTGCAGGGGTTCGGCGACGGCGACTATGGCGGCGACCTGATCCTGGTCGGCGACCGGCTGGCCGCCGCCATGGGGGTAGGGCCGGGCGACACCCTGACCCTGACGTCGCCGTCGGGGCCAGAGACAGCTTTCGGCGCCGCGCCGGTCAGCAAGGCTTTCACCGTCGCCGGCACGTTCAGCGTCGGCATGAGCCAGTACGATGAATCCTTCATCTATATGCCGCTGGCCCAGGCGCAGCTGTTCTTCGGGCGCGGAACCAGCGCCGACTCCATCGAGATCAAGCTCGACGACCCCGACCGCAGCGCCAAGATCCTGCCCCTGGTGCAGCAGGCGGTCGGGCCGGACGGCGTGGTCACCGACTGGCGCGACCAGGAGCAGGCTTATTTCAATGCGCTGGAGGTAGAGCGCACCACCATGACCCTGATCATGGGCCTTCTGGTGCTGATCGCGGCGGCGAACATCATCTCGTGCCTGATCATGCTGGTGAAGAACAAGAGCCGCGACATCGCCGTCTTGCGCACTCTGGGCGCCGGGCAGGGAGCGATTCTGCGCATCTTCTTTTTGTCCGGCTCGGCGATCGGGGCGCTGGGCACCATCGCCGGTCTTTTGCTCGGCATCCTGTTCTGCCTCAACATCCAGCAAATCCAGGGCCTGGTGGAGTGGGCGACCGGCACCCAGGTGTTCAACGCCGAAATCTATTTCCTCTCTCACATCCCGGCCAAGATCGACTGGCGCGAGGTGGCGTTCGTGGCCGCCTTCTCGCTCACCGCCTCCTTCCTCGCCACCCTGCCGCCGGCCTTCCAGGCGGCCAGGCTCGATCCCGTCGAGGCCCTGCGTTTTGAGTGAGCCGATCCTCAGCCTGCGCGGCGTCACGCGCGACTATCCGTCCGGCGAGCGGCTATTGCAGGTGCTGAGAGGCGTCGACCTGGACGTGCGGGCTGGCGAGGTCGTCGGCCTGATCGGCCCGTCGGGCTCGGGCAAGTCCAGCCTGCTGCACGCCGCCGGCCTGCTCGAGCGGCCGACGGCCGGCCAGATCGTTATCGATGGCCGCGATTGCTCCAAGCTGAACGACGCCGTGCGCAGCCGCGTGCGGCTGGGCCTGATCGGCTTCATCTACCAGTTCCACCACCTGTCGCCGGAATTCAGCGCCCTCGACAACGTCGCCTTGCCGCAGATGATGGCCGGCCGCGGCCGCCCGACCGCCCGGCGGCGCGCGGCGGCGATCCTCGAGCATCTCGGCCTCGGCGACCGGCTCAACCACCAGCCGGGCCAGCTGTCCGGCGGCGAACAGCAGCGCGTCGCCATAGCCCGCGCCCTGGCCAACGAGCCGCGGCTGGTGCTGGCCGACGAGCCCACCGGCAACCTCGACCCGACCACCTCGCGGGCGGTGTTCCAGAGCCTGTCGGACCTGGCCAACGCCACTGGCGTCGGCGTGCTGATCGCCACCCACAACATGGAGCTGGCTGGCCACATGCACCGCGTCCTGGCGCTCCGCGGGGGCCATCTGGAAGCCCAGACGAAGGCTTGAACAAAACCCTCCCGCTCGATGCTAGGTTATGATCATTCAGTTTCGAGCCCGGGATGTTGTTGGAGAAAGACACCTATGAGTAACGTCGCGACCGCCGAGCCCGGGGCGAGGACCTGGCCGGCCATGTCCATCGCCCAGGCGCACGCCATGCTGACCGCGCCGGGCATGCCCTTCGAGATGGAGCAGCTGGACATCATGGGCGTGCCTATCCGCACCTGGAAGAACGCGCCGCCGTCGCTGCGCGCCGTGCTGGAGGCGGGCCGCGCCCACGGTGAGAAGACCTTCCTGGTCTATGAGGACGAACGCGCCAGTTTCGAAGCCTTTTTCCGCGCCGTCTCCGCCTTCGCCCATGAGCTCGCGGCCAAGGGCGTCAGGAAGGGCGACCGGATCGCCATCGTCATGCGCAACCTGCCGGAATGGCCGGTGGCCTTCTACGCCGGCGAGGCGCTCGGCGCGATCGTCACACCGCTGAACGCCTGGTGGACCGGGCCGGAGCTGGAATACGGCCTGACCGATTCCGGCGCCAAGGTCGCCATTCTCGACGCCGAGCGGCTGGAGCGGCTGCGCGAGCATCTGCCCAACTGCCCGGACCTGAAGACCATCTACGTCTCGCGGCTGAACGAGGACTAGGCGCTGCCGCAAGTTGTCGCCTTGGAATCGGTGATCGGGGGCGCCGACGACTGGAAGAGCCTGCCCGACCGGCCGCTGCCCGACGTCGAGGTCGGACCGGAAGACCACGCCACCATCTTCTACACTTCCGGCACCACCGGAAAGCCGAAGGGCGCCCTGGCCACCAACCGCAACGTCACCTCCAACATCATGGCCGGCGGCATCGGCGGCGCGCGCACCTTCCTGCGCCGCGGCGAAATGCCCCCGGCGCCCGATCCCTCGGCGCCGCAGACCACCACCTTGCTCTCGGTGCCGTTCTTCCACGCCACCGGCTGCTTCGCGATCCTCAACCCGATGCTATTCGGCGGCGCCAAGATCGTGATGATGCACCGCTGGGACCCGGTGCGCGCTTTCGAGCTGATCGAGCGCGAGAAGGTGACCATGGCCGGCGGCGTGCCAACCATCGCCTGGCAGCTGATCGAGCATCCGTTGCGCGCGAACTACGACCTGTCGTCGCTGCTGGCGGTCTCCTACGGTGGCGCGCCGTCGGCGCCGGAGCTGGTGCGTAAGATCAAGGAGACCTTCCCGAAGTCGGCCGCCGGCAACGGCTGGGGCATGACCGAGACCTCGGCGACGGCCACCGGCAACTCGGCCGAGGACTATCAGAACCGCCCGGATTCCTGCGGCCCCGCCGTGCCAGTGACCGACCTGAAGATCATGACCGTCGAGGGCGATCGCGAGCTGCCGGTCGGCGAAGTCGGCGAGCTGTGGTGCCGCGGCCCGCAGGTTGTGCGGTCCTACTGGAATAAGCCCGAGGCCTCGGCCCAGACCTTCGTGGACGGCTGGGTGAAGACCGGCGACCTGGCGCGGCTCGACGACGAAGGCTTCTGTTACATCATCGACCGGGCCAAGGACATGCTGATCCGCGGCGGCGAGAACATCTACTGCATCGAGGTCGAGAACGTCCTCTACGACCATCCGGCGGTGATGGACGCGGCCCTGGTCGCCATCCAGCACAAGCAGCTGGGCGAGGAGCCCGGCGCCGTGGTCACCTTGAAACCAGGGGCCACCGCGACCGAGCAGGAGCTGCGCGCCTTCGTCGCCGAGCGCCTGGCCGCCTTCAAGGTGCCGGTGAAGGTGGTCTTCTGGCCGGAGACCCTGCCGCGCAACGCCAATGGCAAGATCCTGAAGAACGAGCTGAAGGCGCTGTTTACCCAGGAAGGCTGAGGGCTAGTTGCTCGGCATTCAGTGGCCGCCGTCGTCCGGGCAGGCCTGCACCGTATGGCGCGCCTCGGCGTCGTCCGGGGGGGTGATCTGGCGCTGGGCCGGATCGCAGTTCTGATTGGGACCGTCGCCTTGAGGCGGTCCGCCGGCGTAACCCGGAGGCGGAGGCGCATTGTCGTAAGCGTTGGGGCCGCCGTCATAGCCCGGCGGCGGCGCCGGTTGATAGTCGCCTTGGCAGGTGGCGGTGGACGCGCCTGC
Source organism: Caulobacteraceae bacterium (assembly GCA_035642335.1). Taxonomy (GTDB): domain Bacteria; phylum Pseudomonadota; class Alphaproteobacteria; order Caulobacterales; family Caulobacteraceae; genus Poindextera. Next base: position 1,578 of record DASQSO010000464.1, on the reverse strand, counting down.
ATCGGCTCCGGCCTCCGCGCCGGCGGCGGCGCCGAAGACCGCTCCACCGGTGCTGTCGCCGGAGAGGTCGGCGCCAAGCACCCCGGCGACGCCGCCGAGAACCGCGCCGGCGACCGCGCGGCTGTTCTGCTCCTGTTCGCACTGCTCGGCGGCGCTTTCGTTATAGGGCTGCGCCAGGCTGACGGCCGGGAAAGCCAGGGCGGTGGTCAGGACCAGCGCTCCGGTCGCCGCGAACAAGGCGCCGCTGGCCAGTGTTGAACGCAGTCTCATCGGAGTTCTCCCCCTCAAGGCCGCTGGCGGCCCGGTGTGATGCTAACACGCTTGGTCAAACATGGGGTCTGAAGTTGTCCTGCCAAGCCTGATCATCGCTTGAGCGAGGCGATCATCTACGTCCATGGTCGCCCGCATGCAGAATCTCCTCATCGACAGCATCGGCGCCAAGGGCGACGGCGTGGCGGCGGGGCCGATCTACGCGCCCTTGACCCTGCCGGGCGAGCGGGTGCGGGCCGAGCGGCAGGGCGATCGCGCCGCGGCGGTCGCGGTGCTGGAGCCCAGTCCCGATCGGGTAACGCCGCCCTGTCCGCACTTCGGCGACTGCGGCGGCTGCGCGCTGCAGCACTGGGCGGCGCCGCCGTACCTGGCCTGGAAGGCCGAGCAGATCCGCCAGGCCCTGGCCCGCGAGCGGATCGAGACCGAGATCCTGCCGGCCTTCGCCGCCCCGGCCCACGCCCGGCGCAGGCTGGCCCTGCACGCTCGCGCCGTCGGCAAGGGCGTGTCGCTGGGCTTCAAGGCGCGCCGGTCATGGCGGCTGGTGGAGATCGGCGTCTGCCCCATCGCCCATCCGGCGCTGGAGGCGGCGCTGCCGGCCTTGGCCGCCCTGGCCAAACCGTTCCTGGAGCATCCGAAGTCCGCGCCCACCCTGCACGTCACCCGCACCGAGACCGGCCTGGACGTCGACGTCACCGGCGTCGAACGGCGCAGTGGCGGGCTTTCCGCCGACGCCCGCGTTCAGGCCGCCGAACGCGCCGCCGCCGACGATTTCGCCCGCGTCACCCTGGCCGGCGAGATCGTCTACCAGGCCCGCCAGCCGCTGGTGCGCCTAGGTCGGGTGATCGTGGCCCTGCCCCCTGGCGGCTTTTTGCAGGCCGTGCCCGAAGCGGAGGCGGCGATGGGCGATTTCGCGGTCCAGGCGCTGGACGGCGCGTCGCGGGTCGCCGACCTGTTCTGCGGCGTCGGAACCTTCAGTTTCCGGCTGGCGGAGGTCGCCTCGGTGCGGGCCGCCGACGTCTCCGCCGCCTCTATCAAGGCGCTGGTCGCCGCCAGCGGCACGGCGAACGGCCTGAAGTCCATCACCGGCGAGGCGCGCGACCTGACACGGCGGCCGATGCTGGCGGCCGAGATGAAGCGGCTGGACGCGGTGCTGTTCGACCCGCCGCGCGCCGGCGCGGCCGAGCAGGCGCGGGAGATCGCCGCGTCCAAGACGCCCATCGCCATCGGTGTCTCCTGCGATCCCGCCACCTTCGCCCGCGACGCCCGCATCCTGACGAACGGCGGCTTTTCGCTGGCCCGCGTCCTGCC
>DASQSO010000463.1:0-7847 GCA_035642335.1 Caulobacteraceae bacterium | reverse complement strand
GCCGGCGACGATCATGCCGCCGACGGCGTTCGTGCCCATGATGTGGGAGTTGTCATAGACCTCTATCCGCTCCGGCTGGCCCTCCAGACCGAACACCTCGCAGACTCCGGCTAGCAGTTTCCCCTGCGCCGAGCTCTCGGCCATCTTGCGGCCAAGGGCTTCGCGGGCGTTGGTCAGGGCGTGGTCGACCAGGTCGCGCTTTTCGCCGCGCAGCGGCCGGGCGATCTCCACCTTGCGGCCGGTCTTTAAGGCAAAGGCGTCCGCCAGCAGCTCGCGGTTGGGCGCCTCGTGGGAGAGCAGGATCAGGCGCGGAATGGCCTGGGATTCGTAGAACTGGCCGAGGAAGGCGTCGAGGATGCCCGGCTCCTCGTCGGCCGCCTCGATGGTGTTGGCGACGCGCGGGAAATAGGCGCGGTTGCCCCAGTTCTGCCCGGCGCGGAAGAAGAAGACCTGGACGCAGGCTTGGCCGCCCTCGGCGTGGACGGCGAAGACGTCGGCCTCGACCACGTTCCGCGGATTGATCGACTGGTCCTGGCTGACCGAGGACATGGCGCGGATGCGGTCGCGCAGGCGGGCGGCGCGCTCGAATTCCATCTCCTCGGCCGCGGCGCCCATCTGCTCGGAGAGCGCGGTCATCACCGCCCGGCTCTTGCCGCGCAGGAAATCGTGCGCCTGTTCCACCAGCTGGTCATAGTCGCCCGGGCTGACCAGGTCGACGCACGGCGCCGAGCAGCGCTTGATCTGGTAGAGCAGGCAGGGCCGCGTGCGGCTCTCGAACACCGAGTCGGAGCAGGAGCGCAGCAGGAAGGCTTTCTGCAGGCTGTTGACCGTGCGGTTCACCGCCCAGGCCGAGGCGAAGGGGCCGAAATAGTCGCCGGGAATGGTGTGGGCGCCGCGGTGCTTGCGGATCTGGGCGGCCCTGTGGTCGCGGCGGATGAGGATTTCCGGGAAGCTCTTGTCGTCGCGCAACTGGACGTTGAAGCGCGGCTTCAGCTGCTTGATCAGGTTGATCTCGAGCAGCAGGGCCTCGGTCTCGGTCTTGGTGGTGACGAACTCCATCGACCGGGTCAGATGGATCATGTGCGCCACCCACTGGGTGTGGGCGCGCCCTTGGGCGTACTGGCTGACCCGCTTCTTCAGCGAGCGCGCCTTGCCGACATAGAGCACCTCGCCCTCGTCGCCGAGCATGCGATAGACCCCCGGCGCGTCGGGCAGCCGGCGCACGTGGTCCTTGATCACGGCGATGCCGATCGGCGGTTGGGCGAGGTCGTCGACCATGCCCCGATGATATAGGCGACTCCCCGGCGACGCGAAGGGGGCGTTGGGCGGCCAGTGCCGGCCACGCTCTTGCTGGCGGCGGGTCGCCCTGGCATAGTCCGCCGATGCGCAGTGCTCCGCGAGCCATGACCAATAATAACGGCCCTATCGGGGTCGTTGGTCTCTGCGCGCACTGAGCTAATCAGCGAGCAAGGATCACAAGGCCCCCCGATCGGCGGGGCCTTCTTCATATGGGCGCTTTCGATCGGTCGGCCTCTTCGGAGGCAGCATGGAACCGACAAAGCATTCGCCCGAACTAAAGCCGTCTATAGAGGATTTGCGGCGCCACATCGGCGCGGCCGTCAGTCTGAACGGGTTTGTGGAGACCGTCCGCGATCAGAAGCGGATGCAGTTTCTCGTTCTGAACAGCCACGGAAGCGGTGTTCAGATCACCCATGAGAAGACCGGCGAGGACGATCGGCTGGCGGCGCTGATCGGCGAACTCACGCCGGGGTCGGCGGTGACGGTGACGGGCGTCGTCAGGGACGCGCCCATGGTCAAGCTGAACGGCCTTGAAATCGAGCCCATCGAGGTGGTTGTGCATAGCCTTGCCGCGACGCCGGCGCCGATCGCCGCGGATTCATTGCTCGAAAAGCAGATCGACTGGCGCTTTCTGGGCCTGCGCCGGCCCGAGCAGCGGCTGATCTTCGAGGTGCAGACGACGCTTGAGCAGGCCATGCGCGCCTGGTGGGCGCGGAACGGCTTTCTGGAAATCCATTCGCCCAAGCTGATGGCGACCTTCAGCGAATCCGGAGCCGAGGCCTTCGCGGTCCGGTATTTCGATCGCACCGCCTATCTGGCGCAGTCGCCGCAGTTCTACAAACAGATGGCCATAGCGGCGGGGTTCGATCGGGTCTTCGAGATCGGCCCGGCCTTTCGGGCCGAGCCATCCTTCACCTCGCGCCATGAAACGGAGTTCACCTCGATCGACATGGAGGCAGCCTGGACCGCATCGCATCACGACCTGATGAGCATCGAGGAGGGCTGGCTCGCCGAGGCCCTTGGCGAGGTCGCCCGGGTTCATGGGCCGGCGCTGGAAAGCCTTCTCCGCGTCGAATTGGCCCCGCCCAAGACGCCCTTCCCTTGGGTGACCATGGCCGAGGCGCAGGCGATCGTGCGCGCATCAGGCCACGTCCCGACCAAGGCTGACGATCTTGACCCGGAATCGGAGCGGCGTTTGTCGGCCCACATCGCCCGCGAGCACGGCCACGCGTTCGTCTTCGTGACCGACTACCCGGTGTCGGCGAGGCCCTTCTACCATCGGCGCCACGCGGACCGGCCAGACTTGACCGAAAGCTTCGACCTGCTCTGGAACGGCGTCGAGGTCACGACGGGCGCGCAACGGGAACACAGATACGAGCCGCTGATGGCGCAGGCTATCGAGCGCGGGTACGACCTGCGGCCCCTGAGCAGCTATCTCGACTTCTTTCGCTACGGCTGCCCGCCGCATGGCGGCATGGGCGTCGGGCTGGCGCGCCTGCTCATGGTGATGCTGCAAAGGGCCAGCATCCGCGAAACCACCTTCCTGAGCCGCACCCCGACCCGGCTTGCGCCATGAGCGTCAGCGGAAGGTCAGCCAGCCGTGGGCCATGCCGGTGGCGAAGAGCGGGGCGAGCAGCGGCAGGGCCATCTCGGTGCGCAGGATCACCTGGATGCGGCCGAACTGGCCGAGCGCCAGTTGCGGCGGCTGGCCAGTGCGCAGCGCGCCGCGCCAGCGGATGTAGATCATGGTCGGGTAGATCGAGAGCAGGCCGATGATCACGAACAGCGCCACCAGGATGTGGAAGGCGGCGTCGTGCAGATAGTAGTCGACGCCCTTTTCCAGGAACATCCGCATGATCCCGGTGATCAGCACCACGGCCGCCGAGCCGCCGTAGATATTGTCCACGATCTGCAGGGCCCTGGCCTCGGTCAGGCTCGGCCGGGGTTTAAGGACCAGGTGCTCGCCGAGCAGGCAGGCAAGCAGGAGCATGATGCCGATATAGTGGATCCAGGCGGCGACGATGGGCCAGACCATTCCGCGCTCCCCCTGATGGTCGTCCTCACCTTCGCAACGACGCGCCCGACAAAGCAAGCCCTCTCGGGTTGACCTCGGCGGCGGTCCGGACAAGGCTCGCGCAAAGTTCAGGCGGGGAGACATGGCGGACATCGAGACCCTGGAGGCGCGCGCCAAGGCGCAGGGCTGGCCAGACGGCCTGGTCGAGCGCGCCCAGGCGGTGAAGACGCCGAGCTTCCAGCTACAGCAATGGCTGCGCGTGCCGGTAACGCCCAACTTCCTGTTCCAGATCGACCGGATCATCGCGGTGTTCGAGAAGCTGGCCAATGGCCCCTATCGCGCCCGCGAACTGACCTTTCACGACCAGGAGAGCTTCAGCGATCTCTGGGCCAACGCGCCGGAAAAGGTCGGCGACTGGGAGGTGACGGTCGAGCGCTCGCCCAACGCCCTGGCGCAATTTCGCCTGCAGCCAGACTGCAGCATCAGCGTCATCGAGGTCGCCGGCGAGCTGGTCGCCTGCACGGTCTGGGCCCCGGCCAACTGCATGATCGCCGGCCAGCCGGCCAGCATCCATTACGCCCAGGGCCTGCGCGTGCGCGCCGGCCGTCGCGGGGAGGGGCTGGGCGACCTGGTGCGGCGCTTCCCGTCGCGGGCGCTGCAGAACCCGACCATTGGCCAGGTCATGTACATGCGCATCGGCAATACCGGCATGGCCGGCTTTCTCGAAGCGGTGAAGTTCATGGCCGAGGGCGACCGGCCGCAAAAGGTGGTGGGCGTGACCTATCTGGCCGCGGCGAAGGCCAAGGCCGACGCGGCCGGCGTCCACCCCATCGCCGAAGCCGACTTGGCCGCCTGCGCCGCCCTGATCAACCGCACCCACGAGGGGCTGGACCTGTTCCGGCCGCTGGGCGCGGAAAGCCTGCGCATGGTGCTGGACCAGGGGTACTGGGGTCCCGGCCCATCATGGCAAGCCCGTACCTATGGCTGGGCGGACGTCTTCGTGCTGGAGGAGGATGGCGAGATCGTCGCCTGCGCCGGCCTGTGGGACCGTGGCCGCGACATGCGCGAGGTCTGGCGCTCGCAGGCCGGCGAGGAACGTCGTGTCGAGGTGGCCGCCGCCCTGGAAACCGGCCGCGCCGCCGGCCGCGACGACGCCCTGGCGCGGCTGCTGCGCCATCTGGCCGGCCTCGCCGCCGAGCGCGGGCGCCAGAGCCTGATCGTCGACCTGGAGCACCTGCCGGCGGTCAAGGCCGCGCTCGCCGACCTCGACCCGCGCGTGGAGTCCCGCACCCTGGAATGGAGCCCCTACGGGCCCGAAACGCCGCCCACGCTGGGCGAATGCCACATCGATCTGCGCTATTGGTAGGCGCGGAAAACCGGCTCAGGCCTTTGACAGAAAGACGGCGCGGAGGCAGGCTTGGCGATAGCCGCGTTTTTCATAGAAGCGGCTTTCGGCGGCGGTCTGAGACGGGATCAACACGGTCCGCCTGACGCTGCGGGCCGCCGCTTCGTTATGCAACGCCGATAGCACCGCGCCAGCATAGCCGGCCTTCCGAGCGGCCGGACCGGTGAACATGTCGGCCACATAGGCCCTTTCGCCACCCATGCAGACGAGTTGACCCTTGGCCACGGCTCGCCCCGCATGGCGGCCGAGCAGATCGACGAACTCCTGGCGGCCAAGGCTGGCCGGATGGCTCGGAAACTCCGGATCGAGCGCGTTCAGCTCGGCGATCTGTTCTGGCCGCTCGACCCGCTCGATGGCGAGGCTTGCCGAAGCCGCGCCAGGAGCCTCGTCCAGCTGCGCCGCCAGCAGCGAGGTGTTCCAGCAGCCGTCATAGCCGGCGGCGGCGATCGCTTCGCCGTCCGTATGGACGTCGCACCCGAAGATCGAGAGCCGATGGAGTTCGCGGGCTTTAGCCAGCACGAGGCTGCGGGCCTTGGCTGCGCTGGCCAGGTCCGAGGCCATGATCTCGGCCCACAACTCTACCGTCCGCGGCCAAGGATGCTGGAACGGCTTGGGATAGCGAAGACATACCGCCCTCCCAGCGAAGACAATCTGGGCGCCCTGTTCCACCGACATCTTGTAGGCGACGCAGCCGATGATCGCGGCGACGTCGGCGGCGGTGCGCGCCTGGCTCTCGCTATCCGTCACGGCCGCTCCTTCTGGCGCAACCTGAGTTGTTACAGCCGCATCGTCCCGCCGGCGATCTTGGCCATCAGCGCCGGGGTGATCCGCGCGTAGCCCTTGTCGCCGTCACGCACATAGAGCGGCCCCTCGACGGCGACGGGATCGAAGCCCTGGGCGACCATGTCGATCTTGCGGTGCTTGAAGGTGCCGGTGACGGCCAGCTCCGGTTGCAGCCGCACGAAGACGGGCCGCGCATAGGCCGGCAAGACCGCGTCGACCTGGGCGGCCAGGCCGGCGATGTCGAAATCGGGGCCGACCACCAGCGAGGCCATGCCGGCGCGGCCGTCCAGGTCGCCGACCTTGACGCCATAGACGCTGGCGTCCTTGACGCCCGGCAGCACCGACAGCGCCTGTTCGACCTCGCCGGTGGAGACGTTCTCGCCCTTCCAGCGGTAGGTGTCGCCGATGCGATCGACGAAATAGAAATAGCCCTCGGCGTCCTGGCGCATCAGATCGCCGGTGGCGAACCAGGCGTCGCCCGGCTTGAACATGTCGTGCAGGATCTTGGTTTCGCTGGCCTTCCTGTCGGCATAGCCGGTAAATTCGGTGCGTACGCCGGGATGGATTTCGCCAAGGCACTCGCCGATCTCTCCAGGCTGAGCCTCGATGCCGAGGCCGCCAGCGCCGCGCGCCACGGTCGCGGTCTCGACGTCGAAGCGGGCGACGCGGACGTTGAACCAGCCCCGCGCATAGCCGGGAATCCGCCCGATCGCGCCTGGATGGCCGTCCAGGTTGAATAGCGAGACGTTGCCCTCGGTCGAACCGTAGAATTCGAGGATTTCCGGGATGCGGAAACGAGTCTTGACCGTCTCCCAGATCTCTGGACGCAAGCCATTGCCGAAGGCCAGCTTCAGCTTGTGGGCGGTTTCGCCGGGCTGCTGCGGCTGGTTGACCAGATAGCGGCACAGCTCGCCGATATAGACGAACATGGTGCAGCCCTCGGCGTTGATGTCGCTCCAGAAGTTGCTGGCGGAAAACCTCGGCCGCACCACCACCGAGCCGCCGTTCAGCAGCGCCGCGCCCATGGCGCAGAGCCCACCGGTGGCGTGATAGAGCGGCAGGGTGATGTAGACCCGGTCGTCCTTCTTCGCATTGGTCGAGCCGGCGAAGCCGCGCATGTAGAGTTGCACGCGCATGTGGTTGATCTTGGCCGCCTTGGGCATGCCGGTGGTGCCGGAGGTATAGATGTAGAGCGCCGTCTGGCGCGCCGTCAGCCCAGCGCGCGCCGCCCGGTCGGGACGAAGTTGGCTGCAGCTCTTCAGGGCGGTGGTCAGGTCGCGCAGCCCGCCCCCGGGCGCGCCGAGGGTCCAGATCACCGGCGGACGCGACAGCTCGTGCTGGACCGCCCTCAGCGCCGGCGCGGTCTCGGCATCGACGATGGCGTGGCCGGCGGCGGCGATCTCGACGCAGTGGACGAGCTGGGCGCCGGTGAGGTTGTTGTTGATCAGCGCCGTGGCGACGCCGACCTTGGTCAGGCCGTACCAGATCGCCAGGTATTCCAGCCGGTTGGGCAGGAACAGCGCCACCACGTCGCCCTTGTGCACCCCGTGGTCCTGGGCCCAGTGGGCGTAGCGGTTGGCGATCTCGTCCAGCTCGCCGTAACTTAGGGTGCGCGGTCCCATGGTGATGGCGCGCCGCTCGCGCCACTTGTCGATCGCCGCCTCGATGTCGTCGCAGGCCAGGTTGGTCGAATCGGGCCCGATCGAGCGCACCCTGAGCAGGGTCCGCACGAGGCCGGCCAGAAACTTGAGCTCGCGCTGGATACGCGTCTGCAACCCCATACCGGGCCCCCTCGTGAGGACCATTGGGGCCAAGGCGGCCCGGGTCAAGGCGGCGTCTCTGGTCTGGCCGCGTCCGGCGCCGTCTTTCGCCGGCCGTGGCGCCGAGGGCGCACCATCCTCTGATAGAAGCTGCGGTAATGCTCCTGCCCCGTGCGATTCTGTTCGATCTGGACGATACCATCCTGTCGTTCGAGCGCCGTTCCCTGGTGCTCGAGTCGCTGGCCGCGCGCACGCCGCAGTGGTTCGCGCCGGTGACGCCGAAGGCCGCGGCCGAGGCGATCGAGGCTCGGTTCAAGGTCTTCTGGGCCGACCAGGCGTGGCACAAGGCCTGGCGCCCGCGCTTGGCCGAGGCGCGCCGAATGCTGATCGCCCAGGCGTTCGAGGCGTTGATGGCCGCCGGCGCACGTGGCCTGACCCTGATCCAGGCCCATGAATTCGCGGACGAATTCCATACCCGGCGCGAGACGGAGATGACATTGTTCCCCGGCGCGCTGGAGACCGTCGACGCGCTGAAGGCTCGCGGCGTGCGCCTGGCCCTGGTCACCAACGGCCAGTCCGAAACCCA
>DASQSO010000462.1:0-3828 GCA_035642335.1 Caulobacteraceae bacterium | reverse complement strand
GCCGTACTTGCCCATGGCGATGCAGAAGAGGCCCGCAATCGGGCCCGCGCCGCCGCCCGGCTGCACGCGTAGCCGCCCGGCCTCCACCTCCTTGCGCGCCACCTCCGCGAGGGCCACGGCAACCGCCACATCGGCGAAGCGGGTAAGCGCGTCGGTCACCTGATCCAGGTCCCAGACGCCGCCGAGGTCGCAAAGCGCGGTCAGAAGGTGCAGATCGGCCTTGGCGCGCCGCAGCCTCTGCGCGGCCGGCGCCCCCGTCGTCTCTGGCTGGCCGGCCTCGGTCAGGATGGCGGCCAGCACATCCTGGGGTTGGCCCGTCAGCACCTGGCCCAGCTGGCCCGGGTAGCGCCGCGCCAGGCTGGCCAGATAGGGCGAGGCGCCGAAGACCGGACGCAACGCGTCGGTGGCCGCCGCCAGGGCGCCGCTCCAACCCGTCTCGGCCGCCGTCTTGCCAAGGCTGTCCAGCAGGTCGTCGGCCCGCGCCCTGTCCAGCACCGGCCCGCAGGGGCGAAGGCGGTCAGCCAGCATCAGCGCCGCTTATGCCGCCCTCGGCAGCACCAGGGCCACGCGCAGGCCGGGGCCGAACTCGCCGAGCTTTCCGGGGCCCTCGTCCAGCTCCAGCCGCCCGCCATGCGCCTTGGCCACCGCGGCGACCAAGGAAAGGCCAAGGCCCGCGCCGGGCTGGTTGCGGCTGTTCTCCAGCCGCACGAACCGCTGCACGATCCGGCCGCGATCCTGGTCGCAGACGCCGGGCCCGGTGTCGGTGATGGAAAACTCGATCTCGCCCGACGAGCGTCGCCGCGACCTCAGCATGATGGCGCCGCCGCGCGGAGTGTATTTCACCGCATTGTCCATGAGATTGGCCAGGGCCTGGGCCAGGAAGTCGCGGTCGCCGCGCACGATCAGGCCAGGAGCCAGTTCGGTTTTGAAATCGAGGCCGTGCTCCTCGCAGGCGGGCTCGTAGAGCTCGGCGATGTCGGCGGCCAGCTGGCTCGGGTCGAACGAGGCCTGCGTAGGCGTCGCGCCCGCCGCCTCAAGCCTCGCGATGGCCAGTACGGTTGCGAAGGTGGCGAGCAGGGCGTCGGCGTCGCCAAGCGCCTGGGCCAAGGCCGCCTTCGGATCGCCCCGGCCGGCCTCGACGTCGAGAAAGGCCAACTCCAGCCGCGCACGCAACCGCGTCAACGGTGAGCGCAGATCGTGGGCGATGGCGTCGCCGGCGTGACGGATGCTGGTGATCGATCGCTCCAGCCGGTCGAGCATGTCGTTCAGGCCGCCGCCAAGTTCGTCGAACTCGTCGCGGCTGCCGCCCAGCGGCGCCCGCGCGCCCAGGTCGCCACCGCGCACCGCCGCCACCACCGTGTTCAGCCGCGCCACCGAGCGATTGACGTTGCGGCTGACCAAGAGGCCGCCGGCCAGGCCGAGCAGCACCACCAGTGCGCCGGCGCCCCACATCGCCCGCACGATGCGCAGGACGAAGGTCTCGGCATAGGTGACGTCGGCGGCGACGATCAGGGTCTCGCCGCCGCTAAGCCGCGTGGTCTCGCCGATCGCCCAGCGCCGCGGCCCGGCGTCGTCCGGCGGGTTGCGCGAGCTGCGCATGAAGTGCATCCAGACCGGCCCCGGACCCGCGCCGTCGCTGACCGGCGCGACGGCCAGCGAGCCGCCCAGCCGATGCCCGGCGGAATCCGTGAGCAGGTAGAGGAAGGGCCGGTCGTTGGCGGCGGACTCGGAGAACCGGCGCAGGAGGACGCCGTCGCCGCCCGCTTGGTAGATGGCCCGCAGCCCGCGGGTCTCCTGGACAACGCCGCGGTCGGCCAGCCGGGTCACCTCGCCGGCGGTGGTCAGGTAGATATAGGCCAGGAAGGCCGCGGCCGAAGCCGAAAACAGGGCCAGGAACAGCAGCGTCAGCCGGAACGCGGTGGTGCGGAAAAGCTGAGGCAGGCCCATGGCCTCGGGCCTAGCCGTCGAGCCGGTAGCCCGCGCCGCGCACCGTGGTCAGCATGGCGCGGTTGAAGCCCTTGTCCAGCTTGGCGCGCAGCCGCGAGACGTGCACGTCGATGACATTGGTCTGCGGGTCGAAATGATAGTTCCAGACCTTCTCGAGCAGCATGGTCCGCGTCACAGACTGGCCGGCGTGGCGCATCATGAATTCGAGCAGCTGGAACTCGCGCGGCTGCAGGTCGATCGGTTTGCCCTCACGGCGCACCGAGCGGCCGATCAGGTCCATCTCCAGTTCGCCAACCCGCAAGGTGGTGGCGACCGCCCCGGTCTCGCGCCGCCGCGACAGGGCCTCGACGCGGGCGATCAGCTCAGCGAAGGCGTAGGGCTTGACCAGATAGTCGTCGCCGCCGGCCTTCAAGCCGGTGACCCGGTCCTCGATCTCGCCGAGCGCCGACAGGAACAGCACCGGGGTCTGGTCGCCCTCGCGCCGCATGGTCTCGACCGCGGTCAGGCCGTCCATGTTCGGCATCATCCGGTCGACCACCAGCACGTCGAAACCGCCCAGCCGCGCGGCCTCTAGGCCCAGCCCGCCATCAGCCGCGTGCACGGTCTCGTGGCCGGCCTCGCCAAGGCCCCGCACCATGGCCGCTCCGGCCTCGGCGTCGTCCTCAATGATCAGAATCCGCATCGTCCCCCCGGAAAGGCGCTCCTATCCCTCGATCTTGACCGGCACGAAATAGTTATGACCGGCGCGGCGGATACCGAGCAGGATGCTGGGCCGGCCCTCCTTTTTGGCCGCGGCGACGGCGGTCTGCACGTCGCGCGGCGTGCCGACGCTGGTGTCGCCGGCCCGAACGATCAGGTCGCCGGCCTTCAGCCCCTTGTCGCCGGCGTCGGAGGAGTCCTTCACGCCAAGCACCACCGCGCCGCTCTGGTCGGACGGCAGGCTGAACCTGTGACGCGCGCCTTCGTCGAGCGAGCCCAGGGTCAGGCCAAGCACATGCGGGTGCTCGGCCACCGGCGCGTCCGGCGCGACCAGCTGGCCATCGCCGCCGCCGGCCTGATTGGCCGCCAGCTGCTCTTCCGACGGCCGGGTGCCCGAACGGACGTCGATCTGGCGCGGCTTGCCGTCGCGCAGGACGGTCAGATGCAGAATGTCGCCATTGTGCGACTGGGCGACCATGCGCGTCAGTTCGGTGTTCGAATCGACGTCATGGCCGTCCAGCGCCACCACCACGTCGCCGGACTTGACGCCGGCCCGGTCCGCCGGGCCGCCGGGCACCAACTCGTTCACCAGCGCCCCCTTGCGGGTGCCCATGCCGAGGCTTTCGGCCACGTCGGGCGTCACGTTCTGAATGGTCGCGCCCAAGTAGCCGCGGGTGATCTTGCCGCCGGCGATCAGCTGCTTGGTGATGTTGTCGGCGACGTCGGCGGGGATGGCGAAGCCGATGCCGATCGAGCCGCCGGACGGCGTGAAGATCTGCGAATTGACTCCGATCACCCGGCCATAGATGTCGAAGGTGGGGCCGCCGGAATTGCCGCGATTGATCGGGGCGTCGATCTGGATGAAGTCGACGAAGCTGTCGCCGATGTCGCGGCCGTAGGCGGAAACGATGCCGGCGGTGGCCGTATTGCCAAGGCCGTAGGGGTTGCCGATGGCGATCACCCAGTCACCGACCCGCGGCTTGGCGGAATTCTCGAAGTTGACATAGGGGAAGTCATGCCCCTCGACTTTGATCACGGCCAGGTCCGTCGCCTCGTCATGGCCAATGATCCGAGCCGGCAGGATGCGGCCGTCTTTCAACGTCACCTTGATGTCCTCGGCGTTCTCGACGACGTGGTTGTTGGTGACGACATAGCCGTCAGCCGAGATGAAGAAGCCGGAAC
>DASQSO010000461.1:0-3445 GCA_035642335.1 Caulobacteraceae bacterium | reverse complement strand
GGGAGAACGGCTGTTTCCGTCAGCGTCGGGATCAGAAAAATGATCGCTCCGTACCGCTCCGGCTTGTCACCCTTGAAAATCGCCAGACCGCCCGCAATGGGGACCGCGCAGAGGTAGAGCACATAGGTTATGTATGTGATCGCATAAAGCATAATCGCGCCTCAGAACCTGAGGCGCGATTACACGAGTACTCTTAATTTAGCGAAAATGGCGAAATCAGGACGCCATGCGCAGAGCGTCGTGGTCCTGTTCCTCGGCGATTTCCGGCTTGCCGCCGCCACTCGCCTTCACGGGGATGTGCAGCGCCTTGGCGATGCGGCCCAGGCCCTTGTGGGTGGTGACCAGCGAGGCGCGGGCGGTGTTGAGCGAGGCGAGGGCTTCGACCACGGCGGCGAGTTCCTTGTCGCCGACAGTGGTGGAAAGGCCGACTTCGCGCCGGGCGGTGATCAGTTCGGACACCAGCTCCGACACTTCGAGAATGGCGGAATCAACCGTCTTCTCGGTCGCGTGCAGCTTGCTGACCACGCGCTTGGCGACAAACGCCTTATCCATGAGTCCCTCCAGACCGATACCATTAACGATACGTTAACCTAAACACATCCTTAACCCTAACACCAGGGGTTTATGGTTAATGATAAGAGAATATTTACCACACCTGGGGTTGCAGCGCGCCGAGGCGCGGGAATCTCAACGGTGGAGCTTGTAGGCATCTGATAACGTAGGTCTTTTTCGATCGGTCGCGGGCGGAGGACTCGGGCTGAATCGGCGTCCGAGCCGTGGCGTGCGTGCAACACGGGGCCCAATGGCCAAGCTTTCTCGCCCTCCGATCGGTCAAGGCGCGGCTGGGAAGGGAACCGTTAGGACCTGACCGGCTATAGGTTCGGCGGATGCGGCGGCGCATCGCGGCCACGGCGGGACGGGATGAGCAGGCAGGGAGCGGGGTCGAGCGTCGGGGCGCGCGGCGTTTCCTTCGAAAACAGGATCGCGATCGCGGCCCTGGTGACGGCCGTCGCCGTGCTGGTCACCGCGAGCGGCCTGTTCATCGCCGAACAATGGCAAAGCGGCCAGGTCGACCTGAAACGCAGCCAGGCGACCCTGACGCGGATCGTCGGCGCGCAGCTCGCCATCGAGGTCGCGCGCGGCGACGTCGCGGGCGAACAGTCGATGCTCAATCAGCTCGTCGCCTCGCCGGAAGTCCACGCCGCCGTCCTGATGGACGCCAGCGGACGTCCCGCGCTCGTCGCGAACGAGGCCGCCGGTTCCGACGAGGCCGGAACGGAGTATTTCCGGACGCGCGCCGCCTTGGTCGACCGCGGACGAAACCTCGGCGAACTGGTGGTGAGCTCGATGTCGTTCGATCGTGCATCGATCATTCCGCGCTATCTCGCCGTCTGCGGCGCCCTGTTCTTCGCGGCGACGGGCCTGGCGCTGTTCATGGGCCGCTGGCTCGCCGGCTTGGTGGTTCACCCGGTCAACCGGCTGTCCCAGGCGATGCGCGACGTGACCGACTCAGGCGACTATTCCCAGCGGGTCCCCAACTGGGCCCGCGACGAGTTCGGCATCCTGACCGACAGCTTCAACGATCTGCTGGTCCAGCTGCAGTCCAATGACGACGCGCTGCACCGCGCCATGACCGACCTGGTCGAGGCCCGGGACGCCGCCCAGGCGGCCAACGTGCTCAAGTCGCAGTTCCTGGCCAACATGAGCCACGAGATCCGCACCCCGCTCAACGGCGTCTTGGCCATGGCCCAGATCATCGAGATGGGTGAACTCACCGGCCAGCAGCGCGAACGCGTCGTGGTGATCCGTCGTTCGGGCGAGGAGCTGTTGGCCGTGCTCAACGACGTGCTCGACATCTCCAAGATCGAGGCCGGAAAGTTGGAGCTCGAGGTCGGCGAGATCGATGCCGAGGTCCTCGGCGCCAATCTCCGCGCCGCCTTCACCCCCCTGGCCGAGGCGAAGACAAATCTCAGCTTCACCGTCGATGTGCGGCCCGAGGCCGCGGGTCCGCGCCGCGGCGACCCGGTGCGCATGGGCCAGATCCTCAACAACCTGGTCTCCAACGCCATCAAGTTCACCACCGATGGGGCGGTCGGTGTCGTGGTCGAGGGCGTCGGCCCCGATGGCCGCGACGGGCTGAAGCTGACGGTGAAGGATTCCGGCGTCGGCATCGCCGCCGAGAAGCTGCCGCTGCTGTTCCAGAAGTTCAGCCAGGCCGACGGCTCCAACACCCGCCGCTACGGCGGCACCGGCCTGGGCCTCGCCATCTGCCGCGAACTCGCCCAGCTGATGCGCGGCCAGATCGAGGTGGAAAGCGCCGTGGGTCACGGCTCGGCCTTCATCGTGACCGTGCCGGCGCCGAAGCTGGCCAGGACGCAAGAGGCGGGCGCCGCCGACGCGGCCGAGGCGTTTGACGCCGGCAAGGAACGCCCGCTGCGCGTGCTGGCGGCGGAAGACATCCCGACCAACCGGCTGGTGCTGAAGACCATCATGCAGAGCTTCGGCGTCGAGATCACCATGGTCGACAACGGCCGGCAGGCGGTTGATGCCTGGATCGCCGAGCCCTACGATCTGGTGCTGATGGATATCCAGATGCCGGAAATGGACGGCATCGCGGCGACCCGCGCCATCCGCGCGGCGGAAGCCGAGATGGGTCGCCCGCACACCGCGATCATCGCCGTCTCCGCCAACGCCATGACCCATCAGGTCAAGGAATATCTCGCCGCCGGCATGGACGGCCACGTGGCCAAGCCGATCGAGCTTTCCAAGCTGCACGCGGCGATCGAAGCCGCGCTCAGTGAATCCGCGGCGACCAAGGCCGCCTGAGGCTCCGCGCAAAACCAGGCTGAACCGGCGGATAAGGCCACGTTCGGGGTCCGTTGAGCCGGCGCGACTCGGGCTATCAAGGCCTTTGTCCGTGAGCACGCGTCGCCCTCGTGTCCGCGACGGCCGGCGACAACGGACTTTACCACGGCTTGCGTTTAGGTTTCAGCATGGAGATACCGCAGGTTCATTGGCGCCGTAGAGAAGCGCCAAAATGCGCCCGCGCCGGGTATGAACGCTTTTTCGCTGACGCCAGGAGAGCTGCTTGAGCGAGTCGCAATCTGGGCGCGGGCCCGTTGGCCAGTCCTATCGCGCCCCGCCTCCGAGGCGCAGACCCGCGTGGCGGACGGCGCTGTGGATCGTCGCGGTGCTTCTGGTCGCCGGGATCGTCGCCTTTCTGCTGACCCCGCATGGCCAGCCGGCCGGCGGTCATGACGGAGCCGGCGGCGGCCGCGCCGGCGCTGGTCGAGGCCGCGGAGGTGGGGGCGGCGGAGGCGGCGCGGGCCGGCGTCCGCCGACGGTGGTCGGTGTCGCCACCGCGGCGCTCGGCGACATCCCCATCGAAGTCACGGCCCTTGGCACGGTGACGCCCCAGGCCAATGTGACGGTGCAGTCGCAGATC
>DASQSO010000460.1:0-4953 GCA_035642335.1 Caulobacteraceae bacterium | reverse complement strand
TCACTCTGGTCGCGCTTGGCGTAGCGTTTGCCGTCGGGCCTGAGCAGGATCGGATGGTGCAGGTAGACCGGCGCTGGCAGGCCCAGCAGCGTCTGCAGCAGCCTCTGGACCGGAACCGCGTCGAACAGGTCGGCGCCGCGGACCACCAGGTTCACTCCCTGCGAGGCGTCGTCCACCACCACCGCCAGATGATAGGCGACGCCCAGGCCCTTGCGGGCCAGGATCACGTCGCCGGCGCCTTGCGGCGATCCGCTCAACTGACCATGCTCCCCGTTCGGCCCGGCGCCCTGTTCGACGAAATCCAACCTGTCGAAGGCGGGGCCCAGTCGGTCCTTCGCCGCCCGCAGCGACAGCCGCCAGGCGAAGGGCTCGCCGGCGGCGAGGCGCAGAGCCTCCTCCGCCTCGGGCAGCGCCGCGCCGAGGTAGGGCGCGACCGGCCCGTGGGGCGCGCGGGCGGCCTCGTCCATCAGGTCGGATCGGGTCTTGAAGCAGCGATAGATCAGGCCCTCGGCGCCCAGGCGGTTCAGCGCGGCGCGATAGTCGTCCATGTGGTCGGACTGACGACGGACCGGGGTCTCCCAGTTCAGACCGATCCAGGCCAGGTCCTCATGGATCGCGGCCTCGAATTCAGCCCGGCAGCGGGCCACATCGATATCCTCGATGCGCAGGATGAAGCGGCCGCCGGCCTCGCGCGCCGCGTGTGCGGCCGTCAGCGCCGAAAAGGCGTGGCCGCGATGCAAATACCCGCTTGGCGAGGGCGCGAAGCGGGCGAGCGTCTCAGTGATGGCGCCCCCTCGCCGACATGATGTGGCCGAGCACGCCGCGCAGGAACGCCTTCTCGCCGCCCAGTTCGGCCTTCAGCGACTTGAACTCGGCGAACCCGCTCATCTCGGCCAGGCCGTGCACCGCGCACCATGAGGCGATGGCGGCCAGGAGGAGGTCGATCTCGCTGATCTCGGCGCCGGCGGCTTCCTTGATCGCTTCCTTGACCATCTGGAAGCCGCCGCCGTCGTGATCGGTGCTGTCGGGCATGGCGTCGACCCGCCGGGCGCAGTCGTACATGACCTGGTAGGTGGCCGGATGGGCCTGGGCGAACTCGACATAGGCCAGGCCGATGTTCGAAAGCCGGTCGCCCAATTCGGCGCTGCCGGTCGCCGCCGCCGCCAGATCAACGTTGAGCTTCATGAACCCCGCCTTGCCGACGGCGAGCATCAGCTCGTCCTTGTCCTTGAAGTGGTGGTAGGGCGCCGCGGGGCTGACCCCGGCCTCGCGCGCCACCGCGCGCAGGGAAAGTCCGCCTGGCCCCACCCGCTCGAGCACCGTCTCGGCGGCGTCCAGCAGGGCGCGGCGCAAATCGCCATGGTGATAGGGCTTGTTTTCCGCAACCGCGGATTCGGTCGTCGTCATCGTTTCCTACCCTTGATTTTCTAACACCCTATGCCGGAATTCTAACGCTGTAAAGATTATCTTGACACCGTTCAAATAGGTGCTATTTAAGCACCGTTCAGATCGAAACGCGGTTATCCGAAAGGGGGCTTCGGGGCGAAACGGACCGGCCGCCGGCTCCCCCCGGCCGCCGCTGGGCACAAAACTTTCCAAGGATAACGACCATGTCTATCTCTCTTTTCCAACGCGTCACCGACGCGGCCGGCGGGCTCGTCATGCTGGCCATCGGCCTCATCACCGGCGGGGCGCTCGCCTTCGTCGGCGTTTAAGACCGGACCCGCAAGGTGAAAGGTCCAAGGCTTTGAGGGGGGCGTAAAGCACTCTCGCTCCCCTCAAACGCCCGACCCGTGATTTTCGACGATTTTTATGCCTTCCGCCGGTCGATTTTGACCGGATCCAGCCCGGCCCCTGTGGTCGGCAGGCTACGCTAAAAGCAAATCGCCGCTGAAACCCCAGGCCCGACATAGAGCTGTCGCCAAATTGCGCCTATGGTTCGCCGTGTCGGGCCTGTCAGCCCGCTGATTCCAGCCTTGAAGGAGTTTTAGCCTTCAGTCTTATCGAGCACTGCCTCTTGCGTCCGTCTCCAGCCTCCGGCGAGGTCAGCCATGCCGGTGCTTAGTCGGCCCCCGTCCGGTTGGCCGGCTCTGGTGCTGAACGCGGACTATCGTCCCCTCTCCTATTATCCGCTGTCCCTCTGGCCCTGGCAGGAGGTGATCAAGGCGGTGTTCCTCAACCGCGTCGACGTGGTCTCCACCTATGACCAGGTGGTGCACTCGCCGTCGTTCGAGATGCGCCTGCCCAGCGTCGTGTCGCTGAAGCAGTACATCGCCCAGGACCGGCCGCCGGCCTTCACCCGGTTCAACCTCTTTCTGCGCGACGCCTTCGCCTGCCAGTATTGCGGCTCGGGCGGCGACCTGACCTTCGACCACCTGATCCCCCGCTCGCGCGGCGGGCGGACCACCTGGGAGAACATCGTCACCGCCTGCGCCCGCTGCAACCTGGCCAAGGGCGGCCGCACGCCGGCGGAAGCCCACATGCACCCTCACCACGCCCCGCACCGCCCGAACATGTTCGAACTGCAGGACCACGGCCGCCGCTTTCCCCCCAACCACCTGCACGAAAGCTGGCTCGACTACCTCTACTGGGACATCGAGCTGGAGGCCTGAGGGCGGGTCAGGCGTCGTCCGTCCGTTCCAGCCGCCCGTCCTTGCGCGCGAATTCGATTGGCGCGCCCTGATAGAGTTGGTCGGCGCGCCAGTTGGCGTTTTCGGGTAGGAAGACGATCACCTTCACCGTCGCCGAGCGCTCTTCGGCGCTGAGGCGCCACAGCCATTTGCGGGCGGCGCTTTCGGGGCTCTGGGCGGCAAAGACCAGCTGATCGACCGTTTCGGCGGAGCGCGAGGCCTGGCCGTCGGTCGGCCGGCCGAACATGGCGGTGACCGCGTAGAGCGTGCGGCCAGTTCCGCGCTCGTTCAGGCGTGAGGCGACACAAGGGCCGCCTAGCCCCCGCCGCGGGCCGCCTCGCGCCACATGGCCCACATCGGCGGGGCGTCGGGCGCCGGGCGGTATTGCGAGATGACGTCGAAGCCGTGGCGGCGATAGAGGGCGACATTGCGCTCGGTGGCCGTCTCCAGGAAGGCGGGGGTCTCGGCGGCGTCGAGCTGATCGAGCTTGGCCTTGAGCAGGCGCGAGCCGATGCCGTGGCCTTGCGCCCGCGGCGTCACGCCGAGGAACCAAAGGTAGGCGTGCGGACGGTCGGTGGGGTGGGCATTGTCCATCACCGCGCGCAGGCTGATCATCCGAGAGAAGCGGCTGAAACCGGTCAGCCGCAGCAGCACCGGCAGAGCTCGCAGCTCTTCGATCAGCGTGTTGGGGCCGAGGGTCTCCGAGCCCATCCATACCGCCGCCGCCCCGCCGGAGGCCGGGCGCAAGGTCTCGCCGACCGGCAGAATCAGACCCTTCATCAGATGACGGAAGAAGCCGAATCGCGCCGCATCCCGGCCGGAGTCCGCGCGCGACAGCCAGTTGAACAGCGGGTCATCGACAAAGGCGGCGGCGAGGTCGCGGGAGACGCTGTCGATGTCGGCCGCGCCAGCCTTCACCGGCGCCTCTGCGTCGCGGCGCATCCGTTCGATGTCCATGGCTCGCCCTCCCCGGCCGAGGCCCGTTTTGCTCAGAGCTTCTCGCTGATCTTGATGGCGGTGCGGCAGCCGGCGCGGATGACGGCGGCGAGCAGCGGATAGCCCGGCGCCTCGCGGGCGCCTTCCTCGACGGCAAGGTCGTGGTGGGCCAGCTCCTCGTCGCGGAAGCGGGAAAGCTCGGCGGCGAGAGCCGGCTCGCGCTCGGCCAGCTCGGCGACCTGGTCGGCATAGTGGGCCTCGATAACGCTCTCCACCGCCTCGGTGCAGGCGTGGGCGGCCTTTTCGCCCAGCAGCGCCGTTGTGGCGCCCAGGGCGAAGCCGGCGGCGCGCCAGAGCGGCGCGAAGAGGGTCGGGCGCACTCGCGCCTCGGTTAGTCGCTCGTTGAAGGCAGCCAGGTGCTCGGCCTCGTGGGCCTCCATCTGTTCCAGCTGGCCGGTGATGCGGTCCTTGGCCCTGGCGCGGGCGAACACCGCCCGCTGGCCGCGATAGATGAAGACGGCGGCCAGCTCGCCGGCGTGGTCGACGCGCAGAATCTCGCCCAGACGGCCGCGGGCCGCGCCGGGTCCCGGTCTTGCCGGAATGGGCCTTGGCGGGATGGGCCGTTCGTTCATTTCTTGCCGCTCCTCACCGCCCAGGCCGCGCTCCAGCCGGCCAGCTTCACCGAGATCAGCGCGTTCCAGCCGGCCATGGAAAGGCCAAGGAAGACCCAGGCGGCCTTGTCGCAGCGCGGGGCCTCGACCTTGGCGCCGTGCATCAGGTCGGCAAGACCCGAGGCGCTGACCGCGGCGCCGGTTCCCGAGCAGGTTGCCGGGCCGGGCCAGAACTTCCACTCCGCGCCGGCGTGATAGGTGGCGATGCCGGCGCCGGTGAGGAAAACCAGGGTCAGGACAGCGCCGATCCAGGGGGTCAGCACCCGGGGCGTGACGCCCTGAGCGGCGATGAAGGCCGCGGCCGACACCGGCAGGGCGAGCCAATAGACCTGGCGCTCATAGAGGCAGAGCGTGCAGGGCTCCAGATGGCCGAAGGTCTCGAAGGCATGGGCGATGGCCAGCATCGCCGCCGAGACGACGAAGGCCAGGGCGGGCCAGTGACGCAGGATGGTGGCGATGAGCGCGCGCATCTTTGACACCCTATGGCGCGGATTCAGCCGCCGCCCAATAGCCTGAGCAGAACGAAGGCTCCGATGATCAGCGCAACGCCCGCCACCGCCAGCCAATGGAAATAGCGGTCGATCACCGCCTTGGCCTTCGGGCGCCGCAGCAGCGAGGCCTCGAGAAAGAAGCGTCCGCCGCGGGTGACGATCGAGGCGGCGACGAACACCGGAAAGCTGAAATGAGCGATGCCGGAGGCCAGGGTGACCAGCATG
>DASQSO010000459.1:0-2480 GCA_035642335.1 Caulobacteraceae bacterium | reverse complement strand
CGCGGCATGGCCGCTCAGCGCCCTGACGGCCGCCGGGCCGGCCTCGCCCTCGGCCGCGGCGCGGCGCAAACCCGCCTGCGCCTGGGCGAGCTTGCCGCCGAAGGCGTCCTGGGCGGCTTCGGCCAGCGAAGCCTCGGGCTCGACGCCCAGAAAGTCCGTCAGCGCCTCTACCCCCGCCGATGCGCCTGAGCCTGGGCCAAGATAGAGCGCCAGCCGTTCGATCTCCTGGCGCGCCACGCCGCGCTCGTGCGGCAGCCGCGCGACCACCAGATCCAGCGCGTCGCTGGTCAGGCTGAGTTTGTCGCGGGCCAGGGCTTCGCGGATGAGTCTGGCCACATCCCCCGGTTCGTCGTCGTAGCAGACGATGGCCGCGGCCCCGGCGGCCTTTTCGGCGGCGCGGCGAAGGGCGGAGTCTCGGCCGAGGGCGCCGGCCTCGATCAGCAGGAAGGCGTCGGGGTTGAAGCCGCCGTCGGCGTGGGTCGTCAGCGCCCCGGCCGCCGCGCGCTCGATCGCCACCCGCTCGTCGGTCAGTTTCAGCCGCACCAGCCGCCGGCCGCCGCCAAGCGACTGAGCCGAAAGTTCGCCCTCCAGCGTGGCCGGATCGCGGTCCATGTCCGCCTCGGTCAGTCGCGCCACGTCGAAGGGATCGTCCGGGCGGGCGGTGGTCGCCTTGGCCAGCCGGTCAGCCCGCTCGCGCACCTGGCCGCGGTCGCGCCCATGGATCACCGCCGCGCGCACGCCCTTGGTCGGCTGGTCGAGGAAACGTTCGATGTCGGAGCGGCGGCTAAGGATCACGAAACCTGGCCTCTCGCCGTCAGTTCCGCGCTTGGGTGGTGAAATAGATGCCGAGATCGGTGCGGATGCGCTCGGCCGCCTGGTCGGCGGCGCGTTGCTGTGCGTCCTCCTGGGCGGCGATGCCGGCATAGGGGATGTTGGTGGCGGCGTAGGTCACCTCGACCGGCTGGGTCCCGGTCTTCGGCACCCGGCCGGTGGCGATCTCCACTAGGCGATAGTCGACGGTGACGTGGTCCTCGTAATAGGCCGCCGTCTCGTCGAGATTCAGGCCTCGGGAAAAGACCCGGCTGCTTACGGTGATGTCGAGGCGATAGACGGGCGGCTGGTCCCGGTCGCGGGCCAGATCGTCGTTCAGGGATTCACCGAGCAGATAGGCCAGACGTCCGTGCGGAACCTTGACCTCGATGGACGACATGCCGGCCGCAAGGCCCTTGGTCGCATAGAGCGGCGTAAAGCCGCAGGCGGCGAGGCCGAGCCCGGCCAGCGCGGCGGCGGCCGCGGCGATGCGCGCCGCGACCCGGCTCATTGGGCCGGCCCGACAACGATGTTGACGATTCGGTCGGGCACCACGATCACCTTGTGCACGGAAAGGCCGTCAAGGTGACGCCGAACGCCAGCGTCCGCCAGCGCCATCTTCTCCGCTTCGGCGGCGCCGGTTCCCTTCGGCAGGTGGATTTCGCCGCGCCGCTTGCCGTTGACCTGCACCGCCAGGGTTGCTGTCTCCTCGGCCGCCAGCGCCGGGTCGTATTCGGGCCAGGGCGCCTGGGCGACCAGGCCATCGCCGCCGATTCTGGCCCAAGCTTCCTCGGCCAGGTGCGGCATAAAGGGCGCGATCAGCCGTGCCAGGGCCGAGAGCGCCTCCTGTCGAGCAGCGGTTCGCTCGTCATCGCCGGCGGGCGCCTGGGCGTTCGATATGGCCTTCACGAACTCATAAAGGCGCGCCACCGCGCTGTTGAATCGGAAGTCCTCGATCGCTTCCGTGACGCTCTTGATCAAGCGATGCGTGCTTTGTCGCAGCCCGGACGCGTTCCAACCCGCTGAATCGCTCTCGGTCCATTCGGCGTCGAATTCGTTCCAGATACGGTTGACCAGTCGCCAGGAGCCGTGAACCCCGGCCGTGGTCCATTGGGTGTCACGGTCCGGCGGGCTGTCGGACACCACGAACAGACGCGCCGCGTCCACGCCGTAAGCGTCGAAGATGCCTTCCGGCGCCACGCCATTCCTCTTCGACTTCGACATCTTTTCGACGTCGCCGATCACCAGCGGCTCGCCGGTCTCGATCAGTTTGGCGCGGCGGGTCTGTCCCTCGGTGAAGATCTCCACCTCGGCCGGTTCGACCCAGTCGCCGCTTTGACGGCGATAGCTCTCATGGGTGACCATCCCTTGAGTGAACAATCCGGCGAAAGGCTCTTCGGCCGCCAAAGCCCCCAGACCGGACAGGGCGCGGATGACAAACCGGGCGTAGAGCAGGTGCAAGACCGCATGCTCGATCCCGCCTATATATTGGTCGACGGGCATCCAGTAATCGGCCGCCTCGCGATCAAGCGGCGTCTGGGCGGTCGGGTCGGTGAAGCGGGCGAAGTACCACGAGCTGTCGACGAAGGTGTCCAGCGTATCGGTCTCGCGCTCGGCCGCGCCGCCGCAGCGCGGGCCGGCGACGTGTTTCCAGCGCGAATGCCGGGCCA
>DASQSO010000458.1:0-2179 GCA_035642335.1 Caulobacteraceae bacterium | reverse complement strand
GTGGTTGGCGGGCAGGGCGGCCATCAACTCGTCGTCGCCAACCACCGCCGTCTCCAGGCCTTGGGTGTCGTAGGGCAGGGCGATCAGCGCCGCATCCAGGGCGCCGGCCTTCAGCGCCGCGATCAGCTTCTGGGTCTGATCCTCGCGCAGGAAGAGCTTCAGCTTGGGGAATCGGGCGCGCAGGGCGGGCAGGGCCCTGGGCAACAGAAAGGGCGCGATGGTCGGGATGACCCCCAGCCGGAAGCGACCGGAGAGCGGCTGGCCTGTGCTCTTGGCCGCCTGCACCAGGTCCTCGGCCCGGGCCAGGATGTCGGAGGCGCGGCTGACCGCCTCCTCGCCGACGGGAGTCAGGATGACGCCGGCGCGGGCGCGGTCGACCACCGGCGCGCCCAATATCTTCTCCAACTCCTGCACGCCAGCCGACAAGGTGGGTTGGGTGACATGCGCGGCCTCGGCGGCGCGGCTGAACGAACCCTGTTCGGCCAACAGCTTCAGATATTGCAATTGGCGGAGGGTCGGGAGCATGCAAACGATATAGGCCCGCTCGATACTAATTCATATGACAATTGATTGAATTTCTGAGAGCCGGTCCCATTCTTCAGCGCCTGGAAGAGCTTCGCGCCTGCAATCGCCCTGTCCGCGGTGATAGGCTGGCCGGGGGCCTGAAGAGAGGAAAATCGATGGACCTCGAAGCGCTGCGCGCATCCCTGCCGGTCTACGCCAAGGACCTGAACCTCAACCTGTCGTCGCTGGCCGCCGAGACCCTGCTTACCGACCAGCAGAGGTGGGGCTGCTTCGTGGCCTCGGCCCACGCCGTCGGAGTCCCGGCGGTGATCAAGGCGGTCGAGGCGACGGCAAGCGAATCGGGCCTCTCGGAGACCGGGATCACCGCGGCGAAGGCGGCCGCGGCGATCATGGCCATGAACAACGTCTACTATCGGGCGATCCACCTGATGCACAATCCGGAGTACCAGACGCTGCCGGCGCGGCTGCGCATGAACATCATCGCCAATCCCGGCGTCGACAAAGCCGATTTCGAACTCTGGTCGATGGCGGTCTCGGCCATCAACGGCTGCGGCGCCTGCCTGGATGCCCACGAGGCCGAGCTGAAGAAGCACGGCCTGCCCAATACCGCCATCCAGGCGGCCCTGCGCATCGCCGCGGTGGTCAACGCATTCGCCCACGTCGTCGCGGGCGAAGAAGCGGCGAACGGGTGACCGAAATCGAGCTGGAAACCTGGCTCGGCCGGCTCGCCCCGGCCGATGCGGCGCCGCTCCAGACGGTCTGGGGCAGCGTCCATCGGCTGGAGCGGCGGCTCTACGCCACGCTGGAAGAGCCGCCGAACGCCCTGGTCGTCTCCGTGCGCGCGATGGTGTTCCGTCAACGGGCGGTCTGCGTGATCCGCGATCCCGACGGCTCCGGCCACGTCATGCCCGGCGGCCGGCGCGAAGCGGGGGAGTCCCAAGCCGACACGCTGATCCGCGAAATCGCCGAGGAGACCGGCTGGCGGTTCAAAAACCCCCGCCGCTTCGGCTTCCTGCATTTCCATCATCTGACGCCGAAGCCGGACGGCCACGCCTATCCCTATCCACACTTCTTCCAGACCCTGCACGTGGTCGAGGCGAGCGACTACGACCGCCGACGCGTCGTGCGCGACGAGTGGGAAACCCACTCGCGCATGACCCCGATCGGCCGCGCCCTGGCCACGATCCGCGACGAACAGGCCGTCCTCCTGCGGCTCGCGGTCGCGGCGCGCGCGGGCTAAATCGAAAGGGGCTGGCGAAGACGCCGCACGGGGCCTATATTGACTGTCACATCGATCGTTAGCGCTGCATGGCGTTTTCGAGCGGCGGCCCAAAAGGCCAGCCGCTTTTTTGTTGGTTCGAGGGCCTGATTTGCGCGGCAAGACGCGTGAAGACCGCTCCGTCCTGGAGCTCATTGACCCGGTCGCGGCAGCGATGGGTTATGAAATCGTGCGCGTTCGCCTGACGGGCGGGACCGTGTCCAGGCGGCTGCAGATCATGGCCGAGGACGCCCATGGCGACATGAATGTCGACGACTGCGCCAAGCTGTCGCGGGCGGTGCTGGACCTTTTGGAAGCGGCCGAGCCAATCGAGGGCGAATATTCGCTGGAGGTCTCCAGTCCCGGCGTCGACCGGCCGCTGACCCGGCTGAAGGA
>DASQSO010000457.1:0-10685 GCA_035642335.1 Caulobacteraceae bacterium | reverse complement strand
TCCCGTCCGGCGCGACGATGCTGCCGCCGTTGAAGGCGGCGAAGGGCAATCGGATGTCCAGCGCGTCGACCAGGTGCGCCATCCCCCGCGCCGGGCGGCTGGAGACCAGGGTCAGGCCCACGCCGGCGGCCGCCAGCCGCCGCCCGGCTTCCAGGGCGGCGAGGGTCAGGCTCTTGTCCGGCGTGACCAGGGTGCCGTCGATATCGGAAACCAGCAGGCAAACCTGGTCGGCCGGTGGCCGCGCCTCGCCAGCGCTCATTTCGCCAAGGGCCGCCATGCCCGCCCGTCGCGCTCCAACAGCGCGTCGGCGGCGGCGGGGCCGTTGCTGCCGGCCTTGTAGCCGTGGACGACGCCGCCCTTGGCCCAGGCGTTCAGGAAGGGCTGCACCGCGCGCCATCCGTACTCGATATTGTCGGCACGCTGGAACAGGGTCTGGTCGCCGATCATGACGTCATAAAGCAGGGTCTCGTAGCCGGTGGCGGGGCGGGACTTGAACCAGTCGGCGTAGCAGAAATCCATGTCCACGCCGGTGATGCGCATCTCCTCGCCCGGGACCTTGGCGCCGAAATGCAGGCTGATCCCCTCATTTGGCTGGACCTGCACCACCAGGCCGCTGGCCGGCAGGGACAGGGCCGGCTGATCGCGGAAAAGCCGGGTCGGCGCCGGCTTGAAGGCGATGGCGATCTCGGTGTCGCGGGCGCTCAGGGCCTTGCCGGTACGAATGTAGAAAGGCACGCCCGCCCAGCGCCAGTTGTCGATCTCCAGCTTCAGGGCGACATAGGTTTCGGTGCGGCTGTCGCGGGCCACGTGCGGCCCGGCGCGGTAGTCGACCAGCTTGCGCTCGCCGATCTGGCCGGCGTGGTACTGGCCGCGCACGGAGTTTTGCAGGGCCTCGGCCGGGGTCTGCAGCTTGATGGCGTCGATCACCCGGGCCTTTTCGCCGCGCACGGCCTCGGCGTCGAAGGAATTGGGCGGCTCCATGGCGACCATGGAGAGCAGCTGGAACATGTGATTGGGGGTCATGTCGCGCAGCGCGCCGGTGGCGTCGTAGAAGGCGCCGCGCTCCTCCACCCCGACAGTCTCCGAGGCGGTGATCTGCACACTGTCGATATGATCGCGGTTCCAGATCGGCTCGAACAGACCGTTGGCGAACCGGGTCACCATGATGTTCTGCACCGTCTCCTTGCCGAGGAAGTGGTCGATGCGGAAAATCTGCTTTTCGTCGAGGACCTTGAGGATCTTGCGGTTCAGCGCCTTGGCCGAGGCCAGGTCGTCGCCAAACGGCTTTTCGATCACCACCCGCCGCCAGCCCTTGGCCTCTTTGGTCAGGCTGGCCTTGGCCAGCTGCTCGACGATGTCGCCGAAGAAGCGCGGCGAGGTGGCCAGGTAGAAGAGTACATTGGCGGTCTGTCCGATCTTCTGGCCCAGGGCCTGATAGGTCCGCGGATCCTCGAAGTCGCCCTTCATGAAACCCAGTTCGCCGCAGAGGCGGTTCCAGGCCGGCGCCGACAGCGTAGTCTTGCCGAATTCGCTGGCCTTGTCCTTGGCCAGGCCGTGGATGAATTCGGTCTGTTCGGCCTGGAAACTCTGGTCGTCAAAGTCGTTGTGATCGACGCCGAGCAGCCGGAAACCCCTATCCAGCAATCCATCGTGGGTCAGGTTATAGAGCGATGGGATCAGCAGCCGCTTGGCCAGGTCGCCCGCCGCGCCGAACACCACCATCAGGCACGGCGGCGCTGGCGGCGGCTTGGCCAGCTTAGCCGCCACCTGGGGCGCCTTAATGGTTTTCGGGCTGTTCGACATGACCGCCGAATCCGAAGCGCATGGCCGAGAGGAGCTTTTCGCCGAAGGTGTGGGTGAGCCGGGATCGGAAGCGGGCATAGAGCGCCGCCGACAGCACCTCGGCCGGCACCGCCTCCTCGATCGCCGCCTGGACGGTCCAGCGGCCCTCGCCGGAATCGGCGACATCGCCGGCGAATTTCGCCAATTGCGGGTCACTCGCCAGCGCCTGGGCGGAAAGGTCGAGCAGCCACGAGGAGATGACGCTGCCCCGTCGCCAGACCTCGGAAATCTCGCTCAGGTCCAGATCGAACCGCTCATCCTCTGGCAAGGCGTCGCAGTCCTTGTTCTTCAGGATGTCGAAGCCCTCGGCATAGGCCTGCATCAGGCCGTACTCGATGCCGTTGTGGATCATCTTGACGAAGTGGCCGGCGCCGACCGGCCCAGCATGGATATAGCCCTGTTCGGCGCGCGGATCGGCGCCTGGCGGCCGCTTGGTGCGCGGGATGTCGCCAATGCCCGGCGCCATGGTCTTGAAGATCGGATCCAGCCGCTCGACCTGCGCCTTGTCGCCGCCGATCATCATGCAGTAGCCGCGCTCCAAGCCCCAGACGCCGCCGGAAACCCCGACGTCGATATAGTCCAGACCCTTGGGCGCCAGGGCTTTGCCGCGGCGGATGTCGTCGCGGTAAAAGCTGTTGCCGCCGTCGATGATCACGTCGCCCTCGTCCAGGAGATCGGCCAGCGTGCTCACCGTCACCTCGGTCGGCCCGCCGGCCGGCAGCATGATCCAGACCGCCCGCGGCGCGGAAAGCCGGCCGACCAGGTCAGCCAGGTCCTTCGCGCCCGTGGCGCCGGCCTTGACCGTATCGGCGACGCTGTCGGCGCCGCGGTCATAGACCACGCATTCGTGGCCATCACGCATCAGCCGCTTGGCGATATTCCCGCCCATGCGGCCCAGTCCGACGATGCCGAGCTGCATGGCCGTGCCTCCTTGGATCTAGATCAGCGAGCGGCCGATGGCGTCGGCCAGGCGCTGCAATCCAGCCTCCACATCGGCGCCCAGATTGACGTGGAGCACCCGACGGCCGCGCTCCACCAGCACATCCAGGTCGCCCTTGGCCTGGGCTTTTTCCACCAGGCCGAAGCTGAACTTGCGGCCAGGAACGGCCAAGTCGCGCGCCGCGTCGTGGGTGATCTCGATGAAGACGCCGCTGTTCGGCCCGCCCTTGTATGCCTGGCCGGTGGAGTGCAGGAAGCGCGGCCCGAAGCCCAGGGCCGTGGCCGCATGGGTATGGTCGCGCAGCTTGGCGCGCAGTTTCTGCAAAACCTCGGTGTGCTCGTGG
The DNA here is from genome assembly GCA_035642335.1 of Caulobacteraceae bacterium. Lineage (GTDB taxonomy): Bacteria > Pseudomonadota > Alphaproteobacteria > Caulobacterales > Caulobacteraceae > Poindextera. The sequence goes on along the minus strand of DASQSO010000457.1, from coordinate 7,560 downwards.
CTGCGGTCGACATAGGCCAGCATGGCCAGGTAGTCGCCGCCGTTGGCGCGCTTGATGTGGGCGCCCAGCAGGGCGTCGACGTCGAGGCCGGCGCCAGCCTTGGTCAGGGCCTCCAGATTGCCGGGATCGACGAAGATCGCCAGCCCGTCGTCCTCGGCCGTCGCGGTCCCCGGAACCCATTCGCCGGTCTTCTCGTAGGCGTCGGTCAGGGCGCGGGTCTTGATCTTGCTGGCCTCGACGTCCGGCTGGTCGAAGGGATTGATGCCGATCACCGCGCCGGCGATGGCGGTGGCGACCTCCCAGCGGATGAATTCCTGGCCGATCGTATCCCTGCTGGCGACGGTGATGCGCACCACCGGATGGCCGGCCTCTTCCAACGCCAGCGCATGTTCGTCATGACGCGTGTCATCGACGCCGTCCAGGCGGATATAGGCGAACAGGCGGTCGGAGCCGTAGACCGCGACCTTGCCCATCGGCTCGGCGGCGATGGGGATGACGCCCTTGCCGTTCTTGCCGGTGGATTCGGCCAGCAGTTGCTCCAACCAGGCGCCCAGGTCGGACAGGCCGTTGGAGACGATGAAGGTCAGCTTGTCGCGCCCGGCGCGGGCGGCCTCGCCGATGACCAAGCCGAGCTCCACGCCCGGATTGGCGGCGGGCGGCGCGCTGGCGCCGCAGGCGCGGGCCATCATGGCGGCGCTGGCGATGAAGGCGCGCACGTCCAGCCCCATCACCGCAGCCGGAACCATGCCGAAATTGGACAGCACCGAATAGCGCCCGCCGATGGACGGAACGCCGTGGAAGACCCGGCGAAAGCCCTTCTCCGCCGCGCTCTTGTCCAGGCTGGAGCCCGGATCGGTGATGGCGATGAAGTGGTCGCCGGCGGCGTTGGCGCCCACCGCGCGCTCGGCGGCGGCGAAGAAATGCGCCTCGAGTATGTTGGGCTCCAGGGTCGAGCCGGACTTCGAGGAGACGATGAACAGGGTCCGCGCCGGGTCGATCTCCGCCTCGACCCGGGCGATCTGCGCCGGGTCGGTGGAATCCAGCACCAGCAGTTTGGGATGCTCCTGCCGCGAGCCGAAGGTCTCGGCCAGCACCTCGGGACCCAGGCTCGATCCGCCCATGCCGAGCACGATGGCGTGGATGAAGCCGGCCTCGGCCACCTCGGCTTGGAAGGCTTCGAGCGCGGCGATGTCGACGCTCTTGCCCTCGGCGGCGTCCAGCCAGCCCAGCCACTGGCCCTCGTCGGCGCCGGTCCACAGGTCCGCCTTGCCCGACCACAGCCGCCGCGCCCAGCCCTGGCTGCGCGCCATCTCGGTCGCGGTCTCGACGGCGGCGGCGATGTCGTCGGAGAGCTTGATCGACTGGCCGTTCTGTTTGGCGCCCAGGGCCTTGGCGCGCTTGTTCGCCACGGCGGCGAACAGCTTGTCGGCGGCATCCTCGAACTGCACGACGCCGTCGTCGACCAGCCGGTCGGTGACGCCGTCGAGGTCGAGCCCGAGACGCCGCGCGGCTTCGAGAACGGCCCTGGCCTCGTCAACGCCCTCGGTCAGGGTCGGGGCGACCTTCCCGTGGTCGCGGAAGGCGTCCATGGTTTTCGGCGGCATGGTGTTGACGGTGTCTGGTCCGATCAGGTTCTCGACATAGAGCACGTCGGAATAGGCCGGGTTCTTGGCGCCGGTGGAAGCCCAGAGCAGCCGCTGCGGCTTGGCTCCGGCGGCGGTCATGGCGGTCCAGCGCGGGCCGGCCATCATCTCCAGCCAGTGTTGATAGGCGATCTTGGCGTTGGCGATGGCGACCTTGCCGAGCAGGCCCTTGAGTTCGGCAGAGGCGGGGTCGCCGGCCTTGATCTTCGACTCGATGGCGTTGTCGATCTGGGTGTCGATGCGACTGACGAAGAAGCTGGCGACGCCGCCGATCCGTGAGACGTCGCCGCCGCCGGCCTTCAGCGTCTCCAGGCCGGCCAGGTGCGCCTCGGCGACGTCCAGATAGGCCTGGATGCCGAACAGCAGGGTGACGTTGACGTTGACGCCTTCGCCGATCAGCTGGCGGATGGCCGGAACGCCGGCCTTTGTCCCCGGCACCTTGACCAGCAGGTTCGGCCGGTCGACCGCATGCCACAGCCGCCGCGCTTCGGCGATGGTCGCTTCGGTATCCATGGCCAAATAGGGCGAGACCTCCAGGCTGGCATAGCCGTCCTGGGCGTTTAGGCGGTCGTAGACGGGTCTGAGCTGGTCGCAGGCGGCGCGGATGTCGGCGATGGCCAGGACGTCGAACAGGGCGGCCGGATCGGCGTCGCCGTGCTGCAGCGCCGCGGCGACGGCTCCGTCGTACTCGTCGCCATCGCCGATCGCCTTTTCGAAGATCGAGGGGTTGGAGGTGACACCGCGCAGATCGTCATCGGCGATCAGCCGCTTGAATTCGCCGTTCTCCAGAATCCTGCGTTCGATGAAGTCGAGCCAGGCGGCCTGACCGGCCCGGGAGAGTTGATTGAGCGGATTGGTCATCGGCGCACGCGTTCCCGTTCGACCTGGGCCTTGGCGGCTTCATAGACGGCTTGCGCGGTGAATCCGAACCGCTTCATCACGGCCTTCCCCGGCGCCGAGGCGCCGAAGCTGCGCATGGCGATGATCGCGCCGGTTGGACCGGCATAGCGATCCCAGCCCAGCGCCGCTGCGGCCTCGACCGTGACCCGGGCGGTGACCGCCGGCGGCAGCACTTCATCGCGATAGGCCTGGTCCCGGGTCTCGAACAACTCCCAGCAAGGCAGGGAAACGACGCGGGCCTTGATCCCCTCGGCGGCGAGGGTTTCGCGCGCCTCGACGCAGAGGCTGACCTCCGAGCCGCTGGCGATTAGGATGACGTCGGGCGCACCGTCGTCGGCGTCGGCCAGCACATAGCCGCCTTTGGCGACGCCGCTGGCCGGGGCGTATTTTTCGCGGTCCAGGGTCGGCAGAGCTTGGCGCGACAGGGCCATGGCCGCCGGTTTCGCCGACTGGCTGAGAACGACCCGCCAGGTCTCGGCGGTCTCATTGGCGTCGCAGGGGCGAAAGACCAGCATGTCCGGCGTCGCGCGTAGGGCGGCCAGCTGCTCGATCGCCTGATGGGTCGGGCCGTCCTCGCCAAGGCCGATGGAGTCGTGGGTGAAGACGTAGGTCACCGGCAGGCCCATCAGCGCCGACAGCCGCATCGCTCCCTTCATATAGTCGGAGAAGATCAGGAAGGTGGAGGCGTACGGGCGCAGCTTGGACACCGCCATGCCGTTGGCGATCGCGCCCATGGCATGCTCGCGGATGCCGAAATGCAGGTTGCGGCCGCCATAGTTGTCCGGGTCGAAGTCGCCGGCGGCGTCAAAGGTGAGATTGGTCTTGGTCGAGGGGGCCAGGTCCGCCGCGCCGCCCAGCAGGCTCTCCCAATAGGGGGCGATGGCGTTCAGCACCTTGCCGGAAGCGTCGCGCGAGGCGATCCCCTTGGCGTCGGCCGGGAAGGTCGGAATGTCCCGCTGCCAGCCGTCCGGCGGCCAGCCGGCGCGAACGCGGCCGAAGGCTTCCGCCTTGGCCGGCTCCACTTCGCCGTAGCGCTGGAAGAGGTCGTCCCAGTCCTCGCGCGCCTTGCCGCCGCGCGCGCCCAGGGTCTCGGCGAAGCGTTCGCGCACTCCATCGGGCACCAGGAAACGCGCGTCCTCCGGCCAGCCGTAGGCATGCTTGGCCAGCCGCACCTCGTCCTCGCCCAGCGCCTCGCCATGGGCGGCGGCGGTGTTTTCTCTGTGCGGCGCGCCATAACCGATGACGCTCCTGACCGTGATCAGGGTCGGCCGGTCGTGGGTCGCCTTGAAGACGTTCAACGCTCGCGCCATGGCCTCGCAGTCGTTGGCGTCGGGCACCTCCAGGGTGTTCCAGCCATAGGCGCGGAAACGGGCGGCGACGTCCTCGTTGAAGGTGATCTCGGTGTGGCCTTCGATGGTGATGGTGTTGTCGTCGTAGATCCAGCAGAGGTTGGCGAGCTTGAGGTGGCCGGCGATCGAGGCGGCCTCGCTGGCGATGCCCTCCATCATGTCGCCGTCGCCGCAGATGACATAGACACTGTAGTCGAACAGCTTCAGCTCCGGCGTGTTGAAATGGCTTTCCAGCCAGCGTTCGGCCATGGCCATGCCGACGCTGTTGCCGCAGCCCTGGCCGAGCGGGCCGGTGGTGACCTCGACGCCGGTGGTGTGGCCATATTCCGGGTGGCCGGGGCAGACCGAGTCCGGCTGACGGAAACTCTTGATGTCGTCGAGGCTGATGGCCGGCTCGCCTGGCTTGTGGCCGTCCTTGTCCAGCCGCTCGACCCCGGCCAGGTGCAGGATCGAATAGAGCAGCATGCAGGCATGGCCAGCCGAGAGCACGAACCGATCGCGGTTGGGCCAGGCTGGCTCGGCCGGATCGTAGTTCATGAACCTGGACCACAGCGTATAGGCCACTGGCGCCAGAGCCATCGGCGTGCCCGGATGGCCGGAATTGGCCTTCTGCACCGCGTCCATAGAAAGAGTGCGGATGGTGTCGATGGCCAGCCGGTCGATATCGCCGTCTCCGGTGGCGATTTTCGCGGCTGAGGCGGCGGTTGAATCGTCGGCAGGCGTCATGGCTTTCACTCCCCCGCACAGGCCCAAGGCGCAACGGGCGACGGGGCCGGAAGTTCCGGCAAAACGTGCGCACATCCTGCCGGCTAGTCCAACGCCCCGGCTTGCTCCAAGCTCGGTTTTCTTGCCGATTCGAGTCACGAAAAACGGATGCTGAGCTGGATCTATTCGAGCTTGGGCCACCTCTGGGGCCCCTTGCGGCTATTCCAGTCGTTTTTCTTCCTGTCCGCGACCGGTTTCGCGGTCTGCGCCCTGGTCACCTGGCTGGTTCTGCCCAGGCTCTGGGGCCTGTTGCCGACCGACCGGGGCCGGGCCTTCGCGGTCAATGCCGAGATGAGCGTCGGCAAACCGCTCAGCGCCGGGCTGATCTTCGTGACCATCTTCTGCATCGCCTCGGTGATCTTCGTGCCCTTTGGCGCGCGCTGCCTCTACACCCTGCCGTTCGTGGTCGCGGCCATGTTCGTCGGCTATTTCGACGACAGGCGCGGCGGCTTCAGTGAGTACCAGCTGGCCGTGTTCGACATGTTCGTCGCCATCGGCGCGGCCCTGGCGATCTGCGGCCTCGGCGAGACCAATATCTGGCTGCCGGGCTTCAAGACGGTCATCCCCTTGAGCCCCTGGCTGGCCGTGCCGCTGGCCACCGGGCTGATCTGGCTATCGATCAACGCCACCAACTGTTCGGACGGCGTCGACGGGGTCTCCGGCAGCCTCACGGCGACCGCCATCATGATCCTGGGCGGGCTGCTCTATGCGGTCATCGGCAATGAGCTGGTCGCCTCGCACCTGAACATCCCGGTCAACCGCGAGGGCGCCAACTGGGCGATCATGGCCTTTTTGATGGTCGGCTGCGTCGCCGGCTACCTCTGGTACAACGCCGCGCCCAGCCAGGTGCTGATGGGCGATTCCGGTTCGCGGCCGCTGGGCCTTTTGATCGGCATGCTGGTAGTGGCCACCAACAATCCGTTGTTCCTTTTGCTGGTCGGTTCGGTGATCCTGCTGAACGGTGCGACGGGCCTGGCCAAGGTGGCGCTGCTCCGCTTCTTCGGGGTCAGGGTGCTGGCCGGGGTGCGGTTCCCGCTGCACGACCACTGCCGCAAGGAGCTGGGCTGGTCGAACACCCAGGTGCTGGTGCGCTTTATGCTACTGCACCTGGGCGTCTCGGCGCTGCTGGTGATCCTGGTCCTGAAGGTGCGCTGAGCGCGCGCTATCACCCGGCGTCCGCGGCGCTTTAGCCCATCGGCATGTCGCGCTCGCGCTCGGCCCGGCGCGCGGCGCCGCGGCGGCCGGCCAGCACGTGGGCCGAATTGATCAGGCCGACATGGGAGAATGCCTGCGGGAAGTTACCCAGTTGGCGCTTGTTCACCGGGTCGTACTCCTCGGCCAGGAGGCCGAGATCGTTGGCCGCGCCCTTCAGCCGCTCGAACATGGCCTTGGCCTTGGCATGGCGGCCAGACAGTTTGTAGACGTCGCAGAGCCAGAAGCTGCAGGCCAGGAAGGCGCCCTCGCCGGGGGGCAGGCCATCGACATCGGGCTCGGGCGAGTAGCGCAGCAGAAAGCCGTCGACCAAAAGTTCGCGCTCGATCGCCCGGATGGTGGATTTCATGCGCGGATCGTCGATCGGCAGGAAGCCGGTCATGGCCATAAACAAAAGGCCCGCGTCGAGCGCCTGGCCGCCATAGTACTGCACGAAGGTCTGGCGTTTGGCGTCCCAGCCCTTCTCGCAGATCTCGGCATGGATGGCCTCGCGGACGCGGCGCCAGCGGCCAAGCGGCGCTTTCAGCTTCAGTTGTTCGGCCAGGGCGATGGCGCGGTCGAAGGCGACCCAGGCCATGACCTTCGAATGGACGAAATGCCGCCTGGGCCCGCGCACCTCCCAGATGCCGTTGTCCGGCTCGCGCCAGGTCTTGGTCAGGAAGTCGACAACGACGACGATCAGCGGCCAGGCCTGACCCACACCGTCGGCGCCCATGCCGTGGGCGGCGAACAGGCCGCCGACCAGTTCGCCATAGATGTCCAGTTGCCGCTGGGCGTGGGCCTGGTTGCCGACCCGGACCGGCTTGGATCCGGCGAACCCGGCCAGGCCGCCGATCTCGTATTCGTCAAGCCGGCGCTCGCCGTGCAGGCCGTACATGATCTGCACATCCGCAGGCGAACCCGCCGCCGCCCGCATCAGCCAGCGCTGCCAAGCCTGGGCCTCGTCGCTGTAGCCGGAGGTGAGCAGGGCGTAGAGGCTGAGGGTGGCGTCGCGGATCCAGCAATAGCGGTAGTCCCAGTTGCGCTGGCCGCCGATCTGTTCTGGCAGGGAGGTGGTCGGCGCGGCGACGATGCCGCCGGTGGGCGTATAGGTGAGCAGCTTCAGCGTGATCAGCGAGCGCTCGACCCTCTCGCGGTGTGGGCCCTCGTACCGCGACCGGCCGGTCCAGTCCTTCCAGAAGGCCTCGGTCGCGGCCAGCAGGGGCTCGGCCGCGCGGCAGTCGGGGACCGGCAGGTGCGAGGGATACCAGATCAGGTTGAAGGTGGCGGTCTCGCCGGCGCGGACGCGGAACAGGGCGCGGGTGGCGAAATCCTGGTTACTCAGTGGCACGGTCGAGACCAGGCGGACGGCGTTGGGCCCGGCGACGGCGCTGAGGCCCACCGCGTTCGACTGCACCCAAGGCAGCAGCTGGCCGTAGTCGAAGCGGAAGGTGATGACGGTGTTGAAATCGATCGATCCGCGATCGCCGCGCACCAGGCGGACCAGTTCGATGGCGCCGTCGGCGCCAGGATGCGGCATGAAGTCGATCACCGTGGCGGCGCCGCTTTCCGTCTCGAACCGGGTTTCGAGAACGGCCGTGCCTGGACGATAGCGGCGGCTGATCTTGGCGTTTGGATCGCCGGGGCACAGCTTCCAGACGCCGTTGTCATCGTCCCCCAGCAGGGCGGCGAAGACGGCCGGCGAGTCGAAC
>DASQSO010000456.1:0-8468 GCA_035642335.1 Caulobacteraceae bacterium | reverse complement strand
TCTGAACCAGGCGCCGCAAGAGCTCCAGGCCGCCCAGCCCAGGCAGGTTGAGATCAAGGATGATGAGGTCGGGACGCAGCGTCTTCGCCAGGCTGAGCGCTTCGCGTCCATCGACCGCCTGGCGAACGAGATGATCGCCGTCCGACGCCAGCAGACGGGTCAGCCCGTCGCGGACGATGGCATGATCATCGACGATGAGGATGTTCACGCCGCCTCTTCCCGCGGCTGGCCGGCAAGCGGCAGGACCGCGGTCACGCGCCAGCCGCCGGGCTCTTTGGGGCCGGCCTCCAGGCGCCCGCCCGCCGCCCTCACCCGTTCGGCCATGCCGGTGAGGCCGAACCCCGGCTGCACCGCGGTTGCGGGCGCGCCGTCGTTGCTCACCTCGATGCGCAATTCTCCGGCGGCCGGCTCCAGACTCACGCCGATGGTGGTCGGCGCGCCGTGGCGCACGGCGTTGCTCAGGCTCTCCTGGACAAGACGGTAGGCGGTTTCCTGGACGGCTTCGGAAAACCCTTCCCCGTCCACGGGCAACCGGGTCTCAAAGCGAATGTTCGGCCGGCGCGCGCGCCAGAACTCGATCAGGTCGAGGATGGCCGCCGAAAGGCCGAGCTCCGCCAGGCGCGTCGGCCTCAGCCGTCCGAGGATGTCGCGCACCAGCCGCTGCATGTGGGTGATGGCGGCCTGGATCGAGCGCACCTGCGCCAGGGCGACCTCCGGACGCCCGGACGCGATCAGATTGGCGGCCATGGCCGCATCGACGTTGGCGGCGAACAGGTGCGGGCCCATCTCGTCGTGCAGGTCGCGGGCGATGTCGGCGCGTTCTTCGTCCTGCAAGGTCAGGATCTGCTCCTCCAGGGCCCGGTTGCGGCCTCTCATCGCCGCCAGCCGCCCGGCCATCTCATTGACTCCGCGCGCCAGACGGACCAGTTCCGGCGGCCCGCGTTCCGGCGCGACGGCGGCATAGTCGCCGGCCCCGATCCGCGGCAGGACCTCGCCGATCGCCCGCAGCGGTTTCAGCGCCTGTCCCACCAGCGCCCAGATCAGCGCCGCGCCGCCAAGACAGGAGATCGCCAGAACCAGGGTCAGATCGAGAAATTCCGGCCATACCGCCGCGGTGTCATTGATGTAGACGGGACGCAGTTCCACGCTCATGCGCGCGTTCGCCGGGTCCGTGAGGCGAACGGGCTCGATCGGTTGACGCAGCAGCGCGCCGAACCAGGCCGGCGGGGTCGCCATGGGCGCCAGCCTGGAAGCGGCAAGCACCTGGCCGCCGGGGCCGATCAGCAGCGCCTGCATGTGCCGATCGCCGTCGAAGGTCGCGATCAGCGCCCGCAGATCCCGGTCCGGCGCGTCGGACCGCCCAAGGTCGGCATAGGCGCGGGTGACGGCCAGCCCGCCGCTGGCCTGCGCGCTGATCAACTCGCCGCGCAGCCATTGGCGGGCCTGCCAGCCGGCCAGGGCCAGGCCAAGCCCAGAGCCCAGAACCAGCACAAGGACGACAGCGGCGACGATGCGGAACCGAAGCGACATGCTCCGATTCCTGTACCCGAGCCGTCATGCGGCCAAGCGGAAAAGCAGTTCGGGAAGAATTCCCGATGAAGTCGGGAAGCCCCGCCATGGGCGAAGCAATGCGCCTCAGCCTAAGGGATTGGCGGCTTCGCAAGGGGAGAAGATGGCGTCTCGATCTCTCAAAGGTCTCTTGGCCTCGTCGGTTCCGCTCGCCCTGGCGTTTGGTGTCTCGGGCGGCGGCTCACTGCTCGCGAGCCCGGCGACGGCCCAGACCGCCCAGCCGACGCCAGCGGCCACCGCCGGCGTCGACACCGCCGCCCAGGGCGCCGCCGAGGACGACGTCGTCGTGACGGCGAAGCGACTGAATGCGGCGCGCGCTTCCATCCAGCCGCGCATCGGCGCTTCGACCTACACCTTCGACTCGCAGGCGATCCAGACTCTGCCCGGCGGCGTGAACGCGCCGCTCAATCAGCTGGTGTTGCAGGCGCCGGGGGTGGTGCAGGACTCCTTTGGCCAGCTTCACATCCGCGGCGAGCACAACAACCTGCAATACCGTCTGAACGGCGTCATCCTGCCCGACGGGCTGAGTGTCTTCAGCCAGGCGCTCAGTTCCCGGTTTGCCGACAGCGTCCAACTCATCACCGGCGCCTTGCCGGCCGAATATGGGCTGCGCACCGCCGGCATCGTCGACGTCACCACCAAGACCGGCTTGGCCAACGGCGGCGATGTGTCGGTCTATGGCGGCAGCCACGGGGAGATCGAGCCGTCCATCACCTATGGCGGCCATGCCGGCGCCACCAGCTTCTTCGTCTCCGGCAGCTATCTGCAGAACGACCTCGGCATCGAGTCGCCGGACGGCCGCTCCGACCCGATCCACGACCACACCGAGCAGTTCCAGGGCTTCGGCTATCTGGACCACATCATCGATGCGCAGAGCCAGGTCTCGCTGATCGTCGGCGTTTCGGATCAGCGGTTCCAGATTCCGAATGTGTCGGGTGAACTGAACGGGGGCCTCGGGCTCAACGTCAACGGCCAGACCGATTTCCCAAGCCAGGATCTGAACGAGAACCAGCACGAGGCGACGCAGTACGCCGAGGTCAGCTATCTGCATTCCGACGATCGTCTCACCGGCCAGGTCTCGCTGTTCGTGCGCAACTCGACCCTGGCTTTCACCCCCGACGAGGTCGGCGACATCCTCTTTGACGGGATCAGCCAGGCCGCCCAAAAGTCCGACCTGGCCGGCGGGCTGCAGGCGGAGGTCTCCTATCATCTCAACGACCAGCACACGCTGCGTGGGGGCGTGATCGTCCAGGTGGAACGCTCGACCAGCCAGACGACGTCGCAGGTGCTGCTGATCGACAACAATCCGGCCGACGCCAATTTCGGCGGCCAGATCAGCAACCAGCCCTTCACCATCGTCGACAATGGCGCCAAGAGCGCCGAGACCTACTCGGCTTACCTCCAGGACGAGTGGAAGATCTTGCCCAACCTGACCCTCAACTACGGCGCGCGCTTCGATCAGTTCGACGGCTTTCTCGACCAGAACCAGCTCAGCCCGCGGGTCAACCTGGTCTGGCAGCCGACACCGTCAACGACCATTCACGCCGGCTATGCGCGCTATTTCACGCCGCCGCCGTTCGAACTGATCGCCTCTGAGTCGGTCGGCAAGTTCGTCGAGCCGACCGGAAGCCCGTTGGTCACCTCGACCGGCAGCCCGGTGGTGGCCGCCTGCGGCGCCCTTGTCGCGACCACCGCCTGCCCGCTGGTGACCAAGGACACCACACCATCGGCCGAACGGGCCAACTATTTCGACGTCGGGGCCGAGCAGAAGATCGGGCCGGATCTGACCCTGACCGTCGACAGCTACTACAAGCTCTCCACCGACCTGATCGACGAAGGCCAGTTTGGCGCCCCCATCATCCTGACCCCGTTCAACTACAAGCAGGGCCGTCAGTTCGGGGTCGAGTTCACGGCCTCCTACAACAAGGGACCGTTCACGGCCTACGCCAACTTCGCCTATTCCCGAGCCCAAGGCCTGGATTGGATCTCAAGCCAGTTCGACTTCCCCCAGGCCCAGATCAATTATGTCGCCACCCACTACATCTTTCTCGATCACGACGAGACCTACGCCGCCTCGGCTGGGGCGTCATACCTTTGGCGCGGGACCAGGGCCGGCTTCGACCTGATCTACGGCAGCGGATTGCGTGGCGACCTGCCGTTGCAGACACCGCAAACCTTCCCCGACGGATCGGTGCTGACCGACATTCCCAACGGCGCGCACACGCCCGGCTACGTCCAGGTCAACCTCTCCCTGTCGCACAAGTTCGACAACGTCCCGACCGGCCCCTACGAGGTGCGGCTGGACGTGATCAACCTGTTCGACGAGGTCTATCAGATCCGCGACGGCTCCGGCGTCGGCGTGTTCGCGCCGCAGTTCGGGCCCCGCCGCGGCATATTCGTCGGCCTGACCAAACATTTCGGCTAACCCCATTCGGCCTCACGTCGGCTTTATGCCGTCTTTAGGCGGCTGCCGGCCGATCCGTCTCGATCGCTTACGCCGAAGCGAGAAGGATGGCGAAAGCGTCATCCCAAGTTGCGGGGCGGCCAATGGCCAATGTCATCTATCACGATCCAGGGGGCGACGAGGACAGCCTCGTCGTGTGGCCCAACGCGGCCGGACGCCCGGAATACGGCTCCTATTACAGCCAGGTGGGCCGCGATCACGCCAGGGCCGATCCCGCCACCCGCGAGGATTGGGTCGCCGCGATCGACCGGGCGATCGATGACGCCGACCGCAACGGCATACCGACGGTCTACGTCGTCACCCGCTGATCATGGGCCGTCATCATCAGCCAGGTGATCTCCCGTCGGACGGGCCGTCATCTCCGCCGAACGCGGAGTCCTCGCGCTTCCCGGTCAGACCGCCTCAAGCCCGGCCGCCAGCCTGGCGGCCCGCACCGGCCTGATGGTCCCAGACTTCTCCCAGGAGAAGGAGGGGCCCGCAACGTGCAGCGTTGTGGGGGGGGCGAGAGCGGCGTTCGCCAAATCGTTGGCGAACGCCGCTCTCGACGGGGCTGCTGAGTTTCAGGATAATCCGAGAGGCCGTAACCCCTCACCCGCTCGCCCTCGGCGGCGGGGCCCTCCCTCTCTCTGGGAGAGGTCTTAGAGGCGCGCGGCTCAGAACCACAGGTCCGCGATGCAGCGACCGTGGCCTGGCAAGTCCTTCCAGGTGTCGAGCCCGTCGAGGTGCTCGACGGCGATGGCGCCGACCGCGCCCGGCTCGGCCAGCCGCAGGTTGACCCCCCATGCGCCGGCGGCCGTCCTCGCGCGCCTTCAGCGGCGACCAGTAGGCCACGCAGCCGCAGGTGCGGCAGAAGTGGAATTGAAGGTTTTTCTGGTCCCAGGAATAGGTCAGCGTCGGGCCGGAGACCTCGATGTGTTCGCCTTCGAAGCCGTAGGCCCATAAGGCGCCGTAGCGGCGGCAGATGGTGCAATTGCAGGCGGTGGCGGACTCCGGAACCCCAGCCATGCGCCAGTGAACCGCGCCGCAGTGGCAGGAGCCTTCGATCATCCAATGTCCCCGTGGCCGGGATGGGCGTGCGAGTCCTTAGCCTCTGTGTGGCGAAAGGCGACCGCGGGCAACCCCCTCGTCTGGCGCCGCTTGCAGGGCGGCTGACCTGGTCCAGCCCGCTGGAGCATTGTCCGTTCAAGCCGATCCATCATCCCGTCATGGCTCTTGTTCGGGCCACCCATGAACACCGACTCTGACCAGTGTCTATGGGTCCCCCGCATTCCGCCGCTTCGCGGCTCCAGCGGGGGATGATGGGGTTTGTTAGGCTAATCTAAGCGGATAGCCCGCTAGTGGTGGCGCGCGTGGCGGCGATGTTCGTCCATGTCGGGATGGCGGCGAAGGCGGGTTTCAAGGCCGGCGATATCGGCGGTCAGTTTCGCCATCTCCCGCTCGGTCACGTCGACGTCGTTTTCCCACACGGTCATCGCCTCGGCCCTGAAGGCTTCGAGCAATTGACGCAATCGGGTGAGTTCATCTGGCCTGTTCATGAGATCTTCGCGAGATCCGCGCCGGAAGCGGCGCTTTCAACCCCGCCAAATCTTCAGCGAGTGCATTACCAATTCGTTAAGCCTGTTGGCCCGCCCGGCCCCTGCATCAACTCGCCACACCGCTGCCGTACGGCCGGGTGAGGACCTCGAGGAAGTGGCCGTCCGGGTCGGGGAAATAGACGCCGCGACCGCCGTCGTTGCGGTTGATCTCGCCGGCCCGCCGGCGCATCGGATCGGCCCAATGGTCGAGCCCCCGCTGGTGAATGCGGCCGAGCACCGCGTCGAAATCCGGCTCGGCGATCAGGAACGCATAGTGCTGGGGCGCGATCTGCCCCTCGACATCCATGAAATCGAGCGAGACGCCGTTGTCCATCTCGACGACGTGGAAGTGGCCGAACCGGGTCGGCGCCGGCCGGCCCAGCATTTCGGCCAGGAAGCCCGAGGATTTCTCCTGATCGCGGCAAAATACGATGGTGTGATTGAGCTGAGCGGTCATGGCTGCGTTCCTCTCACTGAAATTGAGCAGCCCAGGCGTACAACCTCAACTATAGTTGAGGTCAAGCGGAAAGTTTCATCGCCGGGATGGACTCCGGCAAGCCCCGCGGCCCGCTGACCATGCAACTGAAACAGTATATCCGCATTGAAATATAGAATCTGAGAATATTGATAATCCGCCTTGGAGCAGATTCGTCTCCTGGGCGTTGAACCAGCGAGTGGACGTGAATCTCTAGGAAGGTTCCAAGATGCACAAGCTTCTGAAGATCGGCGCCGCGGTGCTAGCCGGCGTGGCATTGCTCGGCGCGCCGCCAGCCCTGGCACGGGGCGGCGGCGGCGGCGGCGGCTTCCATGGCGGCGGTGGCGGTTTCCATGGCGGCGGCGGGTTCCGGGGCGGCGGGTTCCGCGGCGGTGGGTTCCGCGGCGGTGGGTTCCGCGGCGGTGGGTTCCGCGGCGGGTTCCGTGGCGGCTTTGGTCCATACTACTACGGCTACTACGGCTACTACGGTTGCGGCTACGGCCCGTACTACTCGCCCTATTACTGCTACTACTAGCCTCGACACCGGCCTGGACGGTCTCCTGAGGGAGGCCGTCCGATCGGTTTGATCTCCACGTCCCGTGATGGCCGGATTTGAGCGGCCTCACGGTCCGCGTCGCCGCCCGCTGACGAGCTGAACCAGCCCGAGGGGTCAGCCCCAGCCCAATAAGGCGGCAGACCGAGCGATTGGCCGGCCCTACCCCCGCGTCCGATTGGCGAAGGCGGCGATGCGTTCCCGCATGTCCGGCCCGCGCCCCTCGCCGCGGTAGATTTCGTGCGCCAGGCCGGCGGGCAGAGGCAGGCCGTCGGTGCGGTCGAGAAGGCGCTTGTTGGCGGCGTGGCTGAAGGGCGAGTTGGCGGCGATCTCGGCGGCCAGCGCGTCGATGGCGGCGTCGAATTCGGCGTCTGGGACGCAGGCGTTGGCAAGGCCCATGGCCTCCGCCTGGCGGCCCGAATAGGTGCGGCAGGTGAACATCATCTCGCGGGCCCTTGTGGTCCCGACCCGGCGGGGCAGGCGCTGGCTGAGGCCCCAGACGGGGGTCAGCGCCCATTTGGCGTGGGTGTCGGCGAATTTGGCGCTCTCGGCGGCGATGATCAAGTCGCCGGCCAGCGCCAGCTCCAGCGCGCCGGTGTAGCAGTGGCCGTGCACCGCGCTGATCACCGGCAGGGAAAGTCCCGCCAGCCGCTCGATGACCTTGGACTGGAAGTTGGGCTCCGGCAGCCGCTCGCCGGCGGCGATGTCGCCCAGGTCGTGCCCGGCCGAGAAGCAGCGCCCGGCGCCGCGCAGCACCACCACCGCCACGTCGCCGGGATCGGCGGCCAGGGCGCGGACCTGGGCGTCCAGCGCCTGGAACATCCCGACATTGAGCGAATTCAGCTTGTCGGGCCGGTTGAGGATGAGGTGGACCGCCGGTCCCCGGCGTTGGTTCAAGACAAGCTCGCTCATGCGGTCGTGCTCCTGATGGCGATCGGGCCGCGCCAGCCCAGTCCGTATCGTCGGCGTTGTCAAAGGGTACGACCTCTCCCAAAGAGAGAGGTCTTGGACTCAAAGCACGTATCCGCCGTCGATCGTCAGGCTGGCGCCGGTCATGTAGCCGGATTCCTCGCTGGCGAGATAGGCGACGAGGCCGGCGATCTCGCGCGGCTGGCCGACGCGACCAAGGGGAACCAGGGCCTTGATGCTCTCCAGGTGGGCGGCGGTCATGTCCGTCTCGGTCGGGCCGGGCTGGACGTTGTTGACGGTGACCGCCCTAGGCGCGAGGTCCAGGGCGATGCCTTTGACCATGATCGCCACCGCCGCCTTGGTCATCGAATAGACGCTGGAGCCGGGAAAGCCGGTGCGGATTGCGGTGTTGCTGCCGATGGTGATGATGCGGCCGCCGTCCGAGAGCCGGCCCGCGGCGGCCTGAATGGCCACGAACACGCCGCGCACGTTGACGTCCAGCATCCGGTCAAGGTCATCCAGGCTGACACTCTCGACAGAGCCAAGGCGCAGGATGCCGGCGTTGACCACGACGACGTCGAGCCGCCCGAACAGGTCAACGGCCTGGGCGACGGCGTCCTGGACGGCGGCGGCGTCGGCGCTGTCGGCCCTGACCGCCAGGGCCTTGCGGCCGGCGGCCTCGATCGCCCGGGCGACCTCCGCCGCCTTGTCCGCCGCCGACGCATAGGTCAGGGCCACATCGGCCCCCTCCTCGGCCAGGCGCGTCGCGATCGCCGCGCCGATGCCGCGCGAGCCGCCGAACACGATGGCGGCCTTTCCTTGTAATCGGTGATTTTCACTCATGGTCATCTCCATTATTGACTGATTAATCTATAATACGGCGTGCGATCACGTCGGGCGGCCGGTCGAGGGCGCTCAGCGTGT
>DASQSO010000455.1:0-2293 GCA_035642335.1 Caulobacteraceae bacterium | reverse complement strand
CCCGGCGGTGCGGGCGCGGCGCGGCCAGCGTCGGCGCTGGCCAGCACCGCCAGCCCAAGGATAAGACCGCCGATTCGCCCGATCATGGGCGCTAGATCACGTTGAATTTGGATTGAAACAATCCAAATTCAAAAAACGTGATCGCCTCTGAAGAGTCGGAGCGGGTTGCGGGCGGAAAACCGCTTCGCACTTTTTCTCAACCCGCTCTAGCTAAGGCATTTTGCGCCGAGATTGGGACCGTCACTCTCGATGGTAGGGCTGGCCGGCCAGGATAGTCGCGGCGCGATAGATCTGTTCGGCCAGCATCAGCCTGGCCAGGGCGTGCGGCCAGGTCTGCGGCCCGAAGGCCAGCCGCTCGCGGGCGGCGCGGATGATGCTGGAATCCAGCCCGTCGGCGCCGCCGATGACGAAGACCGTGCGCCGACTGCCCTGGTCGCGCAGCTGAGCGAGACGATAGGCCAGCTCCTGCGAGGTCAGGCCCTTGCCGTGCTCGTCGCAGGCAATGACGT
This sequence comes from Caulobacteraceae bacterium, assembly GCA_035642335.1. Classification (GTDB taxonomy): domain Bacteria; phylum Pseudomonadota; class Alphaproteobacteria; order Caulobacterales; family Caulobacteraceae; genus Poindextera. Next base: position 1,784 of record DASQSO010000455.1, on the reverse strand, counting down.
GGGCGTCGGCGAAATGCGGGAGAAGCGCCTCGGCCTCGGCCTGTTTGCCGGGTTTGCGGGCCTCCACCTCGACGATCTCCACCGGGCCGAGACCCAGGGCTCGGCCAACGCCGGTGGCGCGCTCCGCATAGGCGACGGCCAGCGCCTGTTCGGCCGTGCGGCCGAGTTTGCCGACCGCCAGGAGCGTGATCTTCAACCGCTCAGTTGGCGGCGGCGCGCTTGGGCGGCTCGACCGACCAGATCTTTTCGAGATTGTAGAAGGCGCGGACCTCGGGCCGGAACAGGTGGACGATGACGTCGCCGGCGTCGATCAGCACCCAGTCGCAATGGGGCAGGCCCTCGACGCGCGCCTTGCCGTGGCCGGCGTCTTTCAACGCCCTCAGCAGGTGGTCGGCGATGGCCCCGACATGGCGATGCGAACGGCCGGAGGCGACGATCATGGCGTCGGCCACCGAACTCTTGTCCTTCAGATCGATCAGGATGACGTCCTGGGCCTGGTCGTCTTCGAGCCGGGCCAGGATCAGGTCGCTCAAAATGCCCCGCAGGAGGGGACTTAGCGGGTCGTCGATGGAAGGCGCGGCCGACGGGGCCGGGTCTTCGGATGCGCTAGGCGCGGTCGCGCGATTCAGCGGCGTGAGCTCCTCTTCAGCCACATAGCAGCGTTCAGCCTATCACGGCCGCGCGGTCCGGTCAGGAGCAAATCTGGATCAGGCCTCGGCGTCGAGCATCAAGTCTTCGTAAAACGCCCCGAAGGGCCGGTCCGGATGGCGGATCTGGATCTCCAGCACCCAGAGGCCGGAGCTGGGAGAATAGGGCGCCTGCGCCAGCGGGCCCTTGTAGATGGCCGAGTGCGGGAAGTCGGAGAGCCGGTGCCCGGCCATGTCCAGATTGAGCAGCCAGCCCATCCGTTCCGCCTCTTTCGTCGCGTGGTCGTAGAGCGCCGCGCCGCTGAGATGCTCGGTCCGCCAGCGGTCCTGGACCCGGTCGAACAGGGTGCGCACATCGCGGGCGGCGGCGTGCATGTCCGCGTCGTCGCCGATCACGAAGGTGTCGCCGCCGTCGCCCTCCCACTTTCGCCAGACCGGGCCAATGTCGATGAAGAAGATGTCGTTCTCGCCAAGGGTCGTGTCCTCGGACGCCTTGCCGAAGGTCTTCAAGGTGTTCTCGCCGAAGCGGACATAGACCCCGTGCCAGCCACGCTGCATGTCGGCGGCGGCCAGAACCCCTTGAGCCAGCTCGACGGCGGCGGCCTCGGTCATGCCGGGAGCGATGCCGTCGGCGATCATATGGATGGCGGCGCGGGTGCGTGCGCGGGTTTCCATCAGCATGGCCGCGTCGTAGTGCTCCCCGACCGCTTCCTCGCTGAGCTGATCCGTCATGGCCGCAAGCCTCCCGTTCGACGCCGCGAGCGGCTGTAATCCTGTACGCTCCGGGGCGGCTGACAGGTAGTCTCCGAGGGGAGCCAGGAGACGACGATGAGCGAGGCGCGCTTTCACCCGATCGCCGAGGAAACCGGCGACCCAGCCGACGAGACGCCCGGCATGGTCTTCCAGATCACCGAGGCCGAACTGGCCGCCGCCGCCTATGAGGTGTCTGACTACAGGCGGGTGCCGGCGCGCTTGAAGTCGGGCGCGGAGCGTGGGTCTATGTGCAATCAGGGTAAGCCCCACCGCCCCAAAAACCCCGTCATGGCCCGACTCTTGTTCGGGCCACCCATGATCACCGTCTTTGATCAGGTGTTCATGGATCCCCCGCATTCCGCTGCGCTCCAGCGGGGGATGACG
>DASQSO010000454.1:0-2990 GCA_035642335.1 Caulobacteraceae bacterium | reverse complement strand
ATCTCGATGTCCCAGTCCTCGGGCCCCAGCCGTCGCGCCACCTGGCCGACCAGGCCCCGCAAGAGATTGACGCCCAGGGAAAAATTGCCCGACCGCACGATGGCGACGCGGCCCGCCGCGGCCGCGATAGCCTGTTCGTCCTGGGCTGAAGCGCCGGTCGAGCCGATGACCAGGGCCGGCGACCCCCGCTCCGCCGCGCGCCGGGCCAATTCGACCGAGGCCGTGGGTGTCGAGAAATCGATCACCACGTCGCTGGCGGCGAGGGCCGCGTCCAGGTCGCCCAGGATGAAGTCGTCGAGCGGCTCGCCCTTGCGCGATGGCTGGTCGAACACCGCCGCGACGACAGTGTCATCGCGCGCCACGATATTGGCGATGATGGCGTGGCCCATACGGCCGAGCGCTCCGGCGACGCCGATCTTCAGCCTGTCGATCTCGCTTTCGCTCACGTCCGGCGCTCAATCGGCCAGGGTGATGACGACGGGGCCGCGCGGGGTGGCGACCAGGGTGTGTTCGTACTGCACGGTCGGCCGCGCGCCTTCCGCCCTCAGGGTCCAGCCATCGCCCGTGTCCACGGCCCATTCGGAGCCCAGGGACAGGAAGGGTTCGATGGTGAAGACCGAACCGGCGCCGATGCGGCGCTGGTCGCCGGGCTCGTACCAGGTGGCGATCTCCTTCGGCTCCTCGTGCAGGGCGTCGCCGACCCCGTGGCTGGCGAGGTTACGGATCAACGTATAGCCGTTGCGGTCGGCGAAGCTCTGGATGGCGCGGCCGATCTCATTCAGCCGCCCGCCAGCCTTCACCGCCCGCACGCCGCTCCACATGGCGCGGCGGCCGTCGCGGGTCAGCCGTTCGATGCGTGGCGACACCGGCGGCATGGCGAAACTGCCGCCGGTGTCGGCGAAGACACCGTCGATCTCGGCCGAAACGTCGATATTGACCAGGTCGCCGGCCGTCAGCACCTGCTCGCCGGGAATGCCATGGGCAATCTGCGGAAAGACCGAGATGCAGGTAGCGCCGGGAAAGTCATAGGTGATCTCGGGCGCCGAGCGGGCGCCCTCGCGCTCGAGCAGCTCGCGGCCGAGGGCGTCCAGTTCGCCGGTGGTCATGCCAGGCTCCAGCGCCCTGGCCATGGCGGCCATGGTGCGCGCGACGACGCGCCCGACATGGCGCAGCCTGGTAAGCTCGTCTTCGCTGCCGATGGTCATCATGCACCCCTTTGGCCGGCGAACGTCACCCAATGCGGCGCGGGGCGCAAGACGGCGCGGCGGTTCGCTGCGCCAAATCGCTTGCAGCGGTTGTGGCCGGGGAACGCCGTCGGTAGGGTGCCGGCCCCGGGCGGGGAGGGGCCTCGCCGCAATCAAAAAGCCCAAAGTACGGCATGAGCGACTCCGAGAAACGCACCTTCACCGACGAAGAGGCCCTGGCCTTCCACCGCGAGCCGACGCCAGGCAAGATCGCTGTGATCGCCACCAAGCCGATGGACACCGAGCGCGACCTCAGCCTAGCCTATTCGCCGGGGGTGGCCGTGCCCGTGCGCGCCATCGCCGACAACCCGGACCTGGCCTACGAGTACACGTCGAAGGGCAATCTGGTGGCGGTGATCTCCAACGGCACCGCCATCCTCGGCCTCGGCGATCTGGGAGCGTTGGCTTCCAAGCCGGTGATGGAAGGCAAGGCGGTGCTGTTCAAGCGCTTCGCCGATGTCGATTCGATCGACGTGGAGGTCGCCAGCCGCGATCCCGATGAGATCATCACCGTGGTGAAAAATATCGGGCTGACCTATGGCGGCATCAATCTGGAGGACATCAAGAGCCCTGAGTGCTTCCGCATCGAGACCGAGCTGCAGGAACTGCTCGACATCCCGGTGTTCCACGACGACCAGCACGGCACCGCCGTCATCTCCGCCGCCGGCCTGATCAATGCCTGTCACATCACCGGCCGCGAGCTGAAGGACATCAAGCTGGTGCTGAACGGCGCGGGCGCCGCGGGCATCGCCTCGCTGGACCTGGTCAAGGCCATGGGGGTGCGGGCCGAGAACTGCATCGCCGTCGATACCAAGGGGGTGATCTACCAAGGGCGCACCGAGTCCATGAACCAGTGGAAGTCAGCCCACGCGGTGGACACCGACAAGCGCACCCTGGCCGAGGCCATGATTGGCGCGGACGTCTTCTTCGGCCTGTCGGTCAAGGGCGCGGTGACCCAGGCGATGATCAAGACGATGGCGCCCAGGCCGATCATCTTCGCCATGGCCAATCCCGATCCGGAGATCACCCCGGAGGAGGTGCTGGCGGTCCGCTCCGACGCCATCATCGCCACCGGCCGGTCGGACTATCCCAACCAGGTCAACAACGTCCTGGGCTTCCCGTACATCTTCCGCGGCGCACTGGACGTGCGCGCCCGGCGCGTCAATCACGAGATGAAGATCGCCTGCGCCCACGCCCTGGCCGAGCTGGCGCGCGAGGATGTGCCCGACGAGGTCGCCGCCGCCTATCACGGCCGGGCGCTGAAGTTCGGACCGGAATACATCATCCCGGCGCCGTTCGATCCGCGGCTGATCTGGTACGTGCCGCCCTTCATCGCTCAGGCGGCGATGGATTCCGGCGTCGCGCGCCGGCCGATCGAGGACATGGACGCCTATCGCGCCGGCTTGGCCCAAAGGCTCGATCCGTCCGCCGGCTTCCTGCAGAAGATTTCCGGCGCGGTGGCGCAGGCCGCCAAGCGGCGCATCGTTTTCGCCGAGGGCGAAGAGGCCAGCGTGATCCGCGCCGCCTACGCGTTCCAGAGCGGCGGCCTCGGCCAGGCCATCCTGGTCGGGCGCGAGGAGCTAGTGCACCAGAACATGCGCCGGGTCGGGGTCGACCCCATCGACAGCGGCCTTGAGATCATCAACGCCCGGGTCTCCGAGCGGAATGCTGAATATGTCGAGTTCCTCTACGGGCGCCTGCAGCGCGAGGGCTATCTGGTCCGCGACGTGCAGCGGCTGATCAATC
>DASQSO010000453.1:0-3977 GCA_035642335.1 Caulobacteraceae bacterium | reverse complement strand
AGCAGAACGAGCGGCTGCTGACCATCCGCGGCCTAATGCGCTTCAAGTGGGCCGACGAGCCGGTCCCGCTGAACGAGGTCGAGCCCGCGTCCGAGATCGTCAAGCGCTTCTCCACCGGGGCGATGAGCTTCGGCTCGATCAGCCGCGAGGCCCACACCACCCTCGCCATCGCCATGAACCGCATCGGCGGGCGCTCGAACACCGGCGAGGGCGGCGAGGAGGTCGATCGCTTTTCGCCGTTGCCGAACGGCGATTCCATGCGCTCGGCGATCAAGCAGGTGGCTTCGGGGCGCTTTGGCGTCACGACCGAATATCTGGTCAACGCCGACGACATCCAGATCAAGATGGCCCAGGGCGCCAAGCCCGGCGAGGGCGGACAGCTGCCGGGCCACAAGGTCGACAAGAACATCGCCCGCGTCCGCCACTCGACGCCGGGCGTCGGCCTGATCAGCCCCCCGCCGCACCACGACATCTATTCGATCGAGGACCTGGCTCAGCTGATCCACGACTTGAAGAACGTCAATCCGGGCGCCCGCATCTCGGTGAAGCTGGTCTCCGAGGTGGACGTGGGCGTCGTCGCCGCCGGCGTCGCCAAGTGCCGCGCCGACCACGTGACCATTTCGGGCTACGAAGGCGGCACGGGCGCCTCGCCGCTGACCTCACTGACCCACGCCGGCTCGCCCTGGGAGATCGGCCTGGCCGAGACCCAGCAGGCCCTGGTGGCGAACGGACTGCGCGGCCGCATCGCCGTCCAGGCCGATGGGGGCCTGCGCACCGGCCGCGACGTGGCGGTCGCGGCGCTGCTGGGCGCCGACGAGTTCGGCTTCGCTACCGCGCCGCTGATCGCGGTCGGCTGCATCATGATGCGTAAGTGCCACCTGAACACCTGTCCGGTCGGCGTGGCGACCCAGGACCCGGTGTTGCGCGCCCGCTTCACCGGCCAGCCCGAGCACGTGATCAACTATTTCTTCTACGTCGCCGAGGAACTGCGGTTGATCATGGCCGAGATGGGCTTTCGCACCGTCAACGAGATGATCGGGCGGGTCGACCGGCTCGACGCGGCTCCGGCCGTCGACCACTGGAAGGCGGCGGGGATCGACCTTTCCCGGCTGCTCCACGAGTCCGAAGTCGATCGGTCGGTGGCGCGCTGGAACTCAGAGCGGCAGAACCACGGGCTGGAGGCGGCGCTCGACCATGCGCTGATCGCCGAGGCCGGTCCGGCCATCGACGATGGCGCGCCAGTGCGCGTTGAGCACCCGATCCGCAACATCAACCGCACTGTCGGCGCCATGCTGTCGGGCCATATCGCCCGCCGCTTCGGCCATCAGGGCCTGCCGGACGAGAGTATCTCGGTGCGCTTCACCGGCGTCGCTGGGCAGAGCTTCGGCGCATTCCTGGCCCATGGCGTGACCCTCGACCTGGTCGGTGACGCCAACGACTATGTCGGCAAGGGACTGTCGGGCGGTCGGGTGATCGTACGTCAGCCCGAAGAGGCCAGGCGCGAGCCGACCGAGAACATCATCGTCGGCAACACCGTCCTCTACGGCGCCATCGCCGGCGAGGCCTATTTCCAGGGCGTGGCCGGCGAGCGGTTCGCGGTGCGCAACTCCGGCGCCGTCGCGGTGGTGGAAGGCGTCGGCGACCACGGCTGCGAATACATGACCGGCGGCGTGGTCGTCGTGCTCGGCGACACCGGCCGCAACTTCGCCGCCGGCATGTCGGGCGGCGTGGCCTATGTCTACGATCCGCACGGCCGCTTCGGCACCTTGTGCAACCTGGCCATGGTCGATCTGGAGCGGCTGGCTCAGCCGGCCTCGAACGCCCAGTCCGGGCCGCATTCCGGCGACGAGGCGCGCCGGCCGCGGCAGCGCGCCCTGGGGTCCCATGACAGCGGCATGGGCGACATGCTGGTCTTCGACGCCGAGCGCCTGCGCATCCTGGTGGAGCGGCACCTGCTGCACACCGGCAGCGCGCGCGCGCGCATGCTCCTGGACAACTGGGACCGGGCGCTGACCCGTTTCGTCAAGGTGATGCCGAAAGATTATCGCCGCGCGCTGACGGACCTGGAAGCTGAGCGGCTGGCGGCGAAAACCGTCGCCGCGGAATAGCCGGCGCAACCCTAAGCCTTGGAGTAAGACGATGGGCAAGCCGACAGGCTTCCTGGAGATTGAGCGCCGCGAGCGTGGTTACGACAAGCCGGCCGCGCGGGTGAAGACCTGGGCGGAGTTCGTGCATCCGCTGCCTGTGGCCGAGGTCGGCCAGCAGGCGGCGCGCTGCATGGATTGCGGCATCCCCTTCTGTCACCAGGGCTGCCCGGTCAACAACCAGATCCCCGACTGGAACAATCTGGTCTATCGCGACCAGTGGCGGAGCGCGCTGTCCAACCTGCATTCCACCAACAACTTCCCAGAGTTCACCGGCCGCATCTGCCCGGCGCCATGCGAGGCCTCCTGCACGCTGAACATCGACGACAATCCGGTCACCATCAAGACCATTGAGTGCGAGATCGTCGACCGCGGCTGGCGCGAAGGTTGGATCGAGCCGCAGGCTCAGGCCCAAGTCACGGGCCGCCGCGTCGCCGTGGTGGGATCGGGGCCGGCTGGCCTGGCCTGCAGCCAGCAGCTGGCCCGCGCCGGCCATGCGGTGACGCTGTTCGAGAAGAATGACCGCATCGGCGGCCTGCTCCGCTACGGCATCCCCGACTTCAAGATGGAAAAGCATCATATCGACCGTCGCGTTGACCAGATGGCCGCCGAGGGCGTGGAGTTCCGGCCGAACGTCGAGGTGGGCGTCACGGTGAGGGTCGAGGCGCTGCTGGCCGAATACGACGTGGTCGTGCTTTCCGGCGGCGCCGAACTGCCGCGCGACCTGGAGCTGCCGCCGCACGAGCTTGCCGGCGTCCATTTCGCCATGGACTTCCTGACCCAGCAGAACAAGCGCGGGGCCGGGGACGACGAGGCCGTTGCCGCGCCCGACGGAGCCATCTCGGCCAAGGGCAAGCACGTCGTGGTCATCGGAGGCGGCGACACCGGCTCCGACTGCATCGGCACCTCCACCCGCCAGGGCGCCGCCTCGGTCACCCAGCTGGAGATCATGCCGCAGCCGCCCGAGCGCGAGAACAAGGCCCTTACCTGGCCAGACTGGCCGCTGAAGCTGCGCACCTCGTCCTCGCAGGAGGAGGGCGCCGAGCGTGACTGGGCGGTGCTGACCAGGCGCGCCATCGGCGAGAACGGCCGGCTGACCGCCCTGGAGTGCGTGCGACTGGACTGGACCACGGGCGAGGACGGCCGAATGCGCATGGCCGAGGTGGCAGGCAGCGAATTCGAGCTGAAGGCCGACCTTGTCCTGCTGGCCATGGGTTTTCTCGGTCCTCGCCCTGACGCGCTGATAGAGCAGGCCGGCGTCGAGCTCGACCCGCGCGGCAACGTCAAGGCCAATGTGGTCGACTACCGCACGACCACGCCCAAGGTCTTCTCCTGCGGCGATATGCGCCGCGGCCAGTCGCTGGTGGTCTGGGCCATCCGCGAGGGACGCCAGTGCGCTCGCGCCGTCGATGCCTTCCTGATGGGCGCCAGCGAGTTGCCCAGGTAGGGCCGCCGACGCCCCCTTAGCCCTGCCCCATCGGGGGGGGAAGGGAGATTTGGGATCACTCCAGCCGCGCCGCATTGAACAGCGACTGAGGCTCCTGGCGCTGGATCACCGCGGTCCAGGCGGGCAGTTCGGCCAGCCAGGCCGCCAGCTTCTCCCGCGCGGCGGAATCGCCGCCGCGCACGCTGGCCACGGCGGCGACCAGCTGCAGGTCGGCCGCGTGCAGGATCGCGCGCGCGGCGCCCGACTGCGGCTGGTCGTAGCGTTCATAGACGAGGCCCAGCTGGCCGCGCGCGGCGTCGGCCATGAGGGCGGCGGCGGCCGGATCCTTGTGATCCAGGGCGGCGATGGCCGTCTCGACGGCGCGCCGGGCGTTGGCGAGATAGGTC
>DASQSO010000452.1:0-9874 GCA_035642335.1 Caulobacteraceae bacterium | reverse complement strand
CCTCGATTGTGTCGATCAGGTCGGATAGGACGCGGGTCAGCGCGGCGCCCTCCTCCAGGCGCGCGACTCTGAGTCGATCGAGCGCGGTGGCGATGGCCGCGATCATCGCCGCCTCGGTCGCGGCGAGCGCCTCCGCCTCGCCCGCCTCACCGTTCGACTCGATGACGCCGTGCAGACCGAGCAGGCCGTCCATGGCGGGCAAGGTCGCGCGTCCTGACTCAACGTAGGGGCGGCAGAACTCCAGATAACGCTCCAACTGCTCCACATTGATCCGCACGCCCCCGCCGTCCCCGACGTGGTGGGCCTGCACCGTGACATTCAGCTGGCCGCGCTGGAAGCGGCCCTGCGCCGCATCACGAGCGGCCCGCTCCAGCCCGTCGAAGCCGCCCGGCCCGCGAAACCGCGTCTCTAGGCCGCGCCCGTTGACCGACCGCGCCTCGACCGTCCAGGTCCAGCCCCCTGCGGCCCCCTCCACCCGCGCGAAGCCGGTCATGCCGGACAGCGCCATCCTAATGCGCCCCGGGTGGTTGAACCAACGCCGGCTTGGCGCGGTGCTCGATCGACCGCCACTGCACGACGTTCTTCTGGTGCTGTTCGAGGGTGGCGGAAAAGGCGTGGCCGCCCGATCCGTCAGCGACGAAATAGAGTTCGTCCGTACGCGGCGCATCCAGCACCGCCGCCAGAGACGCGCGGCCCGGATTGCAGATCGGGGCTGGAGGAAGTCCGATAATTATGTAGGTATTATAGGGAGTTATCGTCGTTAGATCAGACTCGCGAAGGCTGCGGCCGAGCGGGACGCCGCGGCTCACACCGAAGATGACGGTCGGGTCCGATTCCAGCTTCATGCCCTTTTGCAGGCGGTTCAGGAACACTGCCGCCACCCGCGGCCGTTCGCTGGGCAGCGCCGTCTCCTTCTCGACGATCGAGGCCAGGATCTCCGCGTCCTCGGGCGTCGCCAGCGGCAGGTCCGGCCGCCGCTGCGCCCAGAGTCCGGCCAGCAGTTGGTCGCGGGCGTCCATCATCCGTTGCAACACCGCCGCGCGGTCCTCGCCGCGCTGGACCTCGTAGGTCTCCGGCAGGATTGCGCCCTCCGGGGGAATCGGCGCCGAGCCGGTCAGGATGTCGGAGCTGGCCAGGACGTCGACCGCCGCCTCCGATGTCAGCCCCTCCGGGATGGTCAGCATGTGATGGACGATCTCCCCCCGTCGGATCATGCCTATGACCGTGGCCATCGAGGCGTGCGGCGCGAAGTCGTATTCGCCCGCCTTCAGGCGCCGCGCGGCGCCGCTGAGTTGAGCCGCGATAAGGAAAATCGTCGATGAGGCGATGGCGTGCTCGCGCTTCAGGGTCGAGGCGATCTCGGGCAGGTTGGCCCCCGGCCTCAGGACTACGTTGGTGGGAGCGCCGTTGTGAGCGGCTGGTCCGGGCCCCTGGTAGAGCCAGACGGCCACCAGGGCGAGCAGCATCAGGAAGATGCCGAGCGTGGCGATGCCGCTGCCGCCCGTGATCGCCAGCCGCCGGGTCAGGGAGAGCCCGCGGGGCTGCGGTGGTCGGCGTGTCGGCCCCCCCTCGCTCACGAGACCTTCTTCAGAACCAGCGAGGCGTTGGTGCCGCCGAAGCCGAAGCTGTTGGACAGGGCGACATCGATCTTCATCGGTTTGGCTTTGTGCGGCACTAGGTCGATCGGGGTATCGACCGAGGGATTGTCCAGATTGATCGTCGGCGGTGCGATCTGGTGGCGGATGGCCAGGGCCGTGAACGCCGCCTCGACCGCTCCGGCCGCGCCCAAAAGGTGCCCGATGGCCGACTTGGTCGAGGACATGGAGACCTTGCCGGCCGCCTGGCCGAGCAGGCGTTCGACGGCGCCCAGTTCGATCTCGTCGCCGACCGGGGTCGAGGTGCCGTGGGCGTTGATATAGTCGATATCCGAGGGGTCGATGCCGGCATGGCCGATCGCGCCCTTCATGGCGCGGAAGCCGCCGTCGCCGTCCGGGCTGGGCGAGGTGATGTGATAGGCATCGCCGGCGAGGCCGTAGCCGGACACCTCGGCATAGATCTGCGCGCCGCGCGCCTTGGCGTGCTCATACTCCTCGAGCACCAGGGCCGCGGCGCCCTCGCCCATCACAAAGCCGTCGCGGTCCTTGTCGTAGGGCCGGGATGCCCGTTCCGGCGCGTCATTGAAGTTGGTCGACATGGCGCGGCAGGCGATAAACCCGGCTATGCCCAAGGGGCAGACCGCCGCTTCCGCACCGCCGGCGACCATGACGTCGGCGTCGCCGTACTGGATCAGCCGGGCGGCGTCGCCCACGGCGTGCGCGCCGGTGGCGCAGGCGGTCACCACCGAGTGGTTTGGGCCTTTCAGCCCATGACGGATCGAAACCTGGCCCGAGGCCAGATTAATCAGGGCGGACGGGATGAAGAAGGGGCTGACCCGCCGCGGGCCCTTCTCGTTCAGTTCGATGGCGGTCGCGGCGATTGTCTCAAGGCCACCGATGCCCGAGCCGAGGATGACACCGGTGCGCTCGCGGTCCGAGTCGGCCTCGGGCAGCCAGGCAGCGTCCTTCAGCGCCTCGTCGGCGGCCGCCACGGCATAGAGGATGAAGTCATCGATGCGGCGCTGATCGCGCGGCGCCATCACCTGGTCGGGATCGAAGGCCCCGTCCATGCCGGCGGCCCCGCCGCCGCGACCGCTGACGCGCGGGACCTCGCAGGCCACCTGACAGGCATAGCTGGCGGCGTCGAAAGCGGTGATGCGGCCGGCGCCGGACTTGCCCGCGACCAGAGCCGACCAGGTCTGCCTCACCCCCCAGCCGAGCGGAGTGACCATGCCCAGACCGGTAATGACGACGCGGCGCATGAGGTGTCCTTAGCTAAAGCTCAGATAGCATTAAGCCGTCGCCCGCGAGGATGCACGCGACGCGACGGCTCTTTGATGGTGCACGGATGAGATCAGGCGGCCAGGCGCTCGTCGATGAATTTCACTGCGTCGCCGACCGTCTGGATGTGTTCGGCCGCGTCGTCCGGAATTTCGATGTCGAACTCCTCCTCGAAAGCCATGACGAGCTCGACGTTGTCGAGGCTGTCGGCGCCCAGGTCGTCGATGAAGGAGGCCTTTTCAGTGACCTTCTCCGGATCGGCGTCCAGGTGCTCGATCACGATCTTGCGGACGCGTTCGAGTGTATCGGACATACGCATTAAATCCCTTGTCTAAGTGATCGGTTGCAAGCGACTCAGCACCGCGTCCGAACAGAGCCTAATTCTCGCGAGCTTTCGGTCTTCTCAGAAGCCCAGCTCAGTTCATTTTCGGCCTAGCACGTTCCTTTTGGCCAGACTAGCGGCGGGTCTCAAGTCTCAAACCATGGCCATGCCGCCATTGACGTGCAAGGTTTGGCCGGTGACATAGGCGGCTTCCTCGGAGGCCAGATAGACGCAAGCTGCGGCGATATCGTCGCCGACGCCCAGATGTCCGGCCGGAATGCGGCTCATAATCGCCTGTTTTTGCTGGTCCGTCAGCGCATCCGTCATCGGACTTACGATCATGCCCGGCGCCACGCAATTGATGGTGATGGAGCGGGCGGCGACCTCCTGGGCGAGGGATTTGGTGAAGCCGATCATTCCGGCCTTGGAGGCGGCGTAGTTGGCTTGGCCTGCGTTGCCCATCACGCCGACGATCGAGGTGATGCCGATGATTCGGCCCCAGCGGCGACGCATCATGCCGCGCAACGCGGCCCGCGAGAGGCGGAAATAGGCGTCGAGATTGACGCGCAGCACGTCCTCCCACTCCTCGTCCTTCATCCGCACCAGCAGGTTGTCGCGGGTGACGCCGGCGTTGGCGACCAGGATGTCGATGGGCGCGCCCAGCGCCTCGGCCGCGACGATCAGCCCATCGACGCTGGCGGCGTCATTCAGATCGCGGGTCAGGCTTTTGCCGCGCTCGCCCAGTTCGCCGGCCAGGGCGTCGAGGGCGGCCTGGCGGGTGCCCGACAGCACCACCGCGGCGCCCTGGGCGTGCAGCGCGCGCGCGATGGGACCGCCGATGCCGCCTGAGGCGCCGGTGACCAGGGCGGTCTTGCCGGAAAGGTCGAACATGGCTCCGTGCCCCTCCTAGAGCGACTTGGCGAAGGCTTCGAGATCGGCCGGCGTGTTCAGCGCGACCGCATCGGCGTCCGGCGCGATGCGTTTGGCGATGCCGGTCAGCACCTTGCCGGCGCCCGCCTCGGCGAAGCGGGTAACGCCGCCCTCCCCGGCCAGCCATTCGATGCTTTCGCGCCAGCGCACGCGGCCGGTGATCTGCTCGACCAGCAACCGGCGAATGGTCTCGGGGTCCAGCACCGGCCGAGCGGTGACATTGGCCACCACTGGCGCCCGCGGCGCCACAACCGTCGCCACCGCGAGCGCCTCGGCCATCTCGTCGGCGGCCGGCTGCATCAGCGCGCAGTGGAACGGCGCCGAGACATTCAGCGGGATGGCGCGGGCGCCTAGCGCCCTGGCCGCTTCGATCGCGCGATCGACCGCGGCCTTGTCGCCGGAAATGACCACATTGCCGGCATTGTTGTCGTTGGCCACGACGCAGACCCCGATTTCGGCGCCGATGGCGGCCGCGGCTTCGGCAAGGGCCACGTCGGTCTTCGGGCCGATCAGTGAGGCCATGGCCCCTTCGCCGACCGGTACGGCCCGCTGCATGGCCTGACCGCGCAGCTTCAGAAGGCGCGCGGTGTCGCCGATGGTGATCGCCGAGGCCGCCGCCAGCGCCGAATATTCGCCGAGCGAATGGCCGGCGACGAAGGCCGCCTCCGACACCCCGACGCCGAGGTCGGCCTCCAGGGCGCGGACCACCGCCATGCTGACGGCCATCAGGGCCGGCTGGGCGTTTTCGGTCAGGGTCAGCTCTTCGATTGGGCCGTCTCGCATCAGCCTGGAAAGCTTCTGGCCCAGCGCATCATCGACCTCTTCGAACACCTGGCGCGAGGCGGCGAAGGCCTCGGCCAACTCGGTTCCCATGCCGACGGCCTGGCTGCCCTGACCGGGAAAGACGAAGGCGAGGCCCATGGAAGCTCCCGATCAATGGCGAACGACGCGAATTCGCGGCGGAGGGTTAGGGGAAAGGAGCGATATCGGCAAGCGGCTGTGCGACCGCGGTGTTTTCCGAACCGAAGCCGTGCGAAAGTCGCATCAACAAGACCGTCAAGGAGGCCGTCATGAAGAAGACCCTGCTCGCATTCGCAGCCTTGGCTGCCTTCGCCGCAACAACGCCGGCCGTGGCCGCGCTGGCGGTCGGCGCCCGTGCGCCCGACTTCACCGCGCCCGCCGCCATGGGCGGCAAGTCCTTCAGTTTCACGCTGGACGCGGCGCTGAAGAAGGGTCCGGTGGTGCTGTACTTCTTCCCCGCCGCCTTCACCACCGGCTGCACCATCGAGGCGCACGACTTCGCCGACGCTACCGACGGCTACAAGAAGCTGGGCGCCACCGTGATCGGCGTCACCGCTGGTAATATCGACCGGCTGGCTGAGTTCTCCACCAGCGAATGTCGTTCCAAGTTCCCGGTCGCCGCCGACGCCGACCTGTCGATCGCCAAGGAATACGATTCGACCATGGCCGAGTTCCCAGGCCACTCGAACCGCACCTCGTATGTCATCGCCCCAGACCACAAGATCGTCTTCATCTATTCCAACCCGGACCCATCCAGGCACGTCGACCTGACCATGGATGCCGTGAAGACGTGGCGCGCCGGCCATCCGAACTGAGCAACCCGGCTAGACCCGATAGGGAGAGCGCACGCCGGGGTCATTTGTCGGAAAATCGCGCTCGTTGCGAGTGACGAGCAGTCGACCATTGACACGGGCCGAGGCCCAGACGATCGCGTCGGGGAGTTTGATGCGATGTGATCGCCGCAAGGCTACCGCCGCCTCGGCGACCGGCTCGTCCAGGCCTATCAGTTGAAAGCTCGAGAGAAAGGCCTTCATTTCGTCCTTGGCGTGTTCGGAAGCCCCGACCATCACCTCCATCCAACTTATTACGCTGATGGCCGAGTCGTCATAGTTGGCCAGTTCCGCCCTCGCATCTTCGACACCATTCAGGAAATCGATCAGGATGTTAGTGTCGAATAGCGCCTTCACCATTCCGAGCGAACCTGGCGCTGGTAGTCGAGACCATCGACCATCCTGTCACGCCAGAGGCCGAAGGCCGCGTCGGCGCTTCCGCTCGCGCTCTTGCTTAGGAACGCACTGACCGCCTCGCGTATGATCTTGGCGCGAGATACGCGTCGACGCTCGCCAAGCACGTCAAGCGCGCGAATATCGGCTTCCGGAAGGTCCACAAGAGTACGCACCAGCATCACCCATATATGATATCGACATCATATATCGTCCTGATGACCTCCCGCAACCCCGCGTCCGAACCCGCCCTTGCCTTTCGCGTCAATTCCGCCTATCAGCGCGCCCTCCTGGGAAGGCGGTCTGGTGGCGACGTCTGTTGTCGCGCCCTGATCCATCGTTCGCTCGCCAAGCTTCCGCTCGCGAGCGCGCGCCGCCATCCCGCTCCAGCGGAAGAAGGACGCTATGGCTTTTTACGAGCACGTGGTCATCGCGCGGCAGGATATTTCCCCGCAACAGGCCGAGACCCTGAACGAAGAACTCAAAGCCCTCATCGAATCCCTCGGCGGCCACATCGCCAAGATCGAATACTGGGGCCTTCGCAACCTCACCTACCGCATCAAGAAGAACCGCAAAGGGCACTATTCGCTCCTGGCCATCGATGCGCCGGCGCCGGCGGTGAAGGAGATGGAGCGCCAGCTCTCCATCAACGAAGACGTGCTCCGCTACATGACAGTGCGGGTCGAGGAGCTTGAACTGGAGCTGTCGCCGATCCTTGCCCGCCGCGACCGCGAGCGCAGCGAGCGCGGCGATCGTGACGGTCGCGACGCGCCGCGCCGCGACTTCGAAGACGTTCCGGCGTAAGGGACCTATAAGATCATGACCGACGAAACCGTCACCGATTCCGCCCCGTCCGCCGGCGGCCAGCGCCGTCCCTTCTTCCGGCGCCGCAAGGTGTGCCCGTTCTCGGGCGCGGGCGCGCCGAAGATCGACTACAAGGACGTCAAGCTCCTGCAGCGCTACATCTCCGAGCGCGGCAAGATCGTGCCGGCGCGCATCACCGCCGTCTCCAACAAGAAGCAGCGGGAGCTGGCCAAGGCGATCAAGCGCGCGCGGTTCCTGGCGCTTCTGCCGCACGTCGTGAAGTAGGGGCCGGATCGATGAAAGTCATACTCCTCGAGCGCGTCGAGCGCCTTGGCGCCCTTGGCGACGTCGTCACCGTGAAGGACGGGTTCGCGCGCAACTTCCTTCTGCCGCGCTCCAAGGCCCTGCGCGCCACCGACGCCAATCTGAAGGTGTTCGAAGGCCAGCGGGCGGAGATAGAATCCCGCAACGCACGCGATCGTGACGCCGCCTCCAAGTCCGGCGAAAAGCTCGACGGCTCCTCCTATGTGCTGATCCGTCAGGCGGGCGAAGCCGGCCACCTTTACGGCTCGGTCTCCGGCCGCGACATCGCCGAGGCGGCCAACGCCGAGGGCGCGAAGATCGACCGATCGATGGTGGTGCTCGACAAGCCGATCAAGACGCTTGGCCTGCATGAGGTGAAAGTCACGCTTCACCCCGAGGTCGTGGTGACGATCAACATCAATATCGCCCGCAGCGCCGACGAGGCCGAACGCCAGGCTCGCGGCGAGAACGTCATCACCTCGCAGTTCGAGGAAGAAGCCCGGATCGACGCGGAGGCCCAGGCGGACATGCTCGAAGGCGGCGCCGGCGCGATGGTCGACGACCGGGTCTAGGGCCCGCCCACCGACCTCCAAACCGTCATCCCCCGCTGGAGCAAAGCGGAATGCGGGGGGCCCGTACGCACTGATCAAAGACGGTGTTCATGGGTGGCCCGAACAAGAGTCGGGCCGTGACGGAAAAAGAGAGGCGCCAACGACCGACCGCCGCGCGCGCCCTGCGCCGCCCACTCGCCGAAAGCATCACGGTTCTATCCACAGGGGCCCTTAAAACTGTGATGTGCGGCGCCTAGGCGCCGTGCCGCCCGGCCAGTGTTAAGTTATGACTAATCCATCATGGCCCTGGTCCCCGTCCTCGATCTGCGACCCGTCCCCCTCGACGAGCCGATAGCCCAAACGCCGCACAATCTCGAGGCCGAACAGGCGCTGTTAGGGGCGCTGCTGTTCGACAACGCCGCCTACGAGCGGCTGGGCGACCATCTGCAGGCGCGCCACTTCTACGAGCCATTCCACGCCAGGCTGTATGCGGCGATTGAAGAGCATGTCCGCAAGGGCCAGCTCGCCGAGCCGATCATGCTGATCGACCGGTTCAAATCGGATCCGGCGTTCGAGGAGCTCGGCGGCCTGCGCTATCTTGCCGACCTGGTCGACCGCGCCCCGCCGGCGGCGAACGCCGCCGACTACGGTCGGGTGGTCTACGACCTGGCGCTGAAGCGCGATCTGATCCGCATCGGCGGCGAGATCGCCGTCACCGCGACGCGTGGCGACTCCGAACTCAGCGCCCGCGACCAGATCGAACAGGCCGAACAGCAGCTCTACGACCTGGCTGAGACCGGCGGGGTCTCCGATGGCCTGAAGACCTTCGAGTCGTCGCTGCGCGGCGCGGTCGAGATGGCGGCCGAGGCCTTCCACCGCGATGGCGGCCTGGCCGGCGTGGCGACCGGCCTGACCGATCTCGACCAGAAGCTGGGCGGACTCCACCCCTCCGACCTGCTGATCGTCGCGGGGCGGCCCTCGATGGGCAAGTCGTCGCTGGCCTTCAACATCGCCTACAATGTCGCCAAGAACTATGCCTGGGAGCCGCAGCCCGACGGGTCGCGCAGGACGGTCAACGGCGGGGTTGTGGCCGCCTATTCGCTGGAAATGTCCGCCGAGCAGCTGGCCATGCGCCTGCTCGCCGAGGTGACTGGGGTGCCGTCCGACCGGCTGCGCAAGGGCGAGGTCACCGCCTCGGAATATGGCCGGGTGCGGGATGCGGCGATCGACATCCAGTCGGCGCCCCTGTTCATCGACGACACCGGCGGGCTTTCCATGGCCCGGCTCGCCGCCCGTTCGCGCCGGCTGAAGCGCCAGATGGGCCTTGACCTGATCGTGGTCGACTATCTGCAGCTGCTGACGGTCGGCGAGTCGAGCCGCACCGACAACCGGGTGCAGGAGGTGACGCAGATCACCCAGGGCCTGAAGGCCCTGGCCAAGGAGCTTTCGGTGCCGGTGATCGCCTGCGCCCAGCTTTCACGCCAGGTCGAGAACCGCGAGGACAAGCGGCCGCAGCTTTCCGACCTGCGGGAATCCGGTTCGATCGAGCAGGACGCCGACGTGGTGATGTTCGTCTATCGGGAGAGCTACTACAAAAGCCGCACCGAGCCGCGCGAAGGCACGCCCGAGCACCTGACCTGGCAGGAAGATATGGACCGCGTCCGCAACCTCGCCGAGGTCATCATCGGCAAGCAGCGCCACGGCCCGATCGGCACCGTGAAGATGCACTTCAACGAAGATCTGACGAAGTTCTCCGACCTCGCGCGCGACGGGCGCTACGAGGTGCGCTGAGCGGCAAGCGGTTCAGGCATGGAGCGGCTCAGGCGTGAGCCATGCTCTCGAGCTTGTCGATGCCGACGGCGGAAACCGCCGCCTTGAGGTCGTCGATGGCGATGCCGGAGCCTTCGGCGTCGACCACGAACCGGTTGGCGACAATCACCGAATATTTGCCGCTCTTGGCCTGACTGTTGAAGCTTTCGGTGGTCAGGCGGCCATCCACCTTGCCCACCTTCTCGTAGCCAGTCGCCGTCTGACGGTCGGACTGGATGTTGATCGCCCCGCCCA
>DASQSO010000451.1:0-4214 GCA_035642335.1 Caulobacteraceae bacterium | reverse complement strand
CACTGTGAGGGACGACCACCCTGCTTCACCAGTGGCCGCCCGTTACCCCATCTCGCGGGAGAAGGGGCGCGTTGCGACGGCCTTCTTGGATGTGGCCCCTATGCCTCCACCTTCCCGGCGATGGCGTCCAGGCGGGTGAGGGCTTCGGGGGGCAGCTTGAGTTCGGCGGCGGCGAGGTTTTCGCGCAGGTGATCGAGGGACGAGGTGCCGGGGATCAGGAGGATGTTGGGCGCGCGGCGCAGCAGCCAGGCCAGCGCGACCTGCATCGGCGTCGCGCCGAGCCCCGCCGCCACCTCGGACAGGATCTCCGACTGCAGCGGGAAAAAGCCGCCGAGCGGGAAGAAGGGCGCGTAGGCGATGCCGGCGGCGGCCAGCTCATCGACCAGCGGGTCGTCGTCGCGGCGGGCGAGATTGTAGAGGTTCTGCACGCAGACGATCTCGGCGATGTCGCGCGCCTGGGCGAGCTGGGCGGAGGTCACGTTGCTGAGGCCGAGCCGGCGGATCAGGCCCTGGCTCTTCAGCTCGGCGAGGACGGTCATCTGCGGCTCGATCGAATCGCTGGTCGGCCCTTGCAGGCCGCCGACCCGTAGGTTGACCACGTCGAGCGCCTCGACCGCCAGGTTGCGCAGGTTGTCGTGGACGCCGGCGGCGAGGTCGGCTGGGGTCAGCGCCGGGTTCCAGGAGGCGTCGGCGCCGCGCACCGCCCCGACCTTGGTCACGATCATCAGGTCGTCCGGATAGGGATGCAGCGCCTGGCGGATGATCTGGTTGGTGACGTGCGGGCCGTAGAAGTCGCTGGTGTCGATATGGTTGACCCCGCTGGCCACGGCTTCTCGCAGCACCGCGATGGCGGCGGCGCGATCCTTCGGCGGCCCGAAAACCCCCGGCCCGGCCAGCTGCATGGCGCCGTAGCCCATGCGGTTTACCGATCGGTCCCCGAGCGGGTAGGCGCCGGCGGCGGCGATGTCGGTCATGGCTAGTCCCCTGATGCTGAAGCAAGGAATATGGGCGCGCCGGCCTCGCGCCGCCATCCGGCCCGGCGATCCAGCCCGCTCAGCCCAGCCGCTGGGCCAGGGCCATGCCCTGGTGGATGCAGGCGTCGGAGTTGACATAGTCCCAGGCGCCGAAGCGGCCGATGGTGTGGATGGCTTGCGGCTCCAGCCAGGCGCGGATGCGCTGGACGATGGCGGGGCGGGCGTGGGTGTAGACCGGATAGCCGTGTTCGACGTCGATCCAGCGGGTCTCGGCCACGTCGGCGCGCGCCGCGATCAGCCCGGCCTGGGCCAGCCAGTCGAGGGTGGCGCGTTCGAGCTCGGGCTCCGAGGCTAAGGGTTTTTCCGGTGCATGGGCGATCTCGCACATGACGGCGTGGACCGGGCGGCCACGCAAGGCCGGCGACGAGGCGTGGTTGAAGGCGATCTTGTGGGTCGGGACGGCGGCGTCGGCGACGTACACGCGCTGGGGCTGGTCCGCCAGCGGCCGGGCGACCAGGACCAGCAGCACCTTCAGCGAGACGTATTCCAAGAGGTCGGCCTCGGCGATCAGGCCGGCCGGACAGCCGTCGACGGCGCGCAGCAGCGCCGGCAGCGGCATGGTGGAGACCAGGCGCTCCCAGGCCCAGGCGGCGCCGTCGGCCGCATGGGCGACCTTGGCCTTCGGATCGATGCGGCGGATGTCACGGCCGAATTCGATCGGCCCGCATTGCCGGGCCATGGCGCGGTAGATCTCGCCGAAGCCGCCGTCGGCCGGGTAGGCGACCAAGGCCTCGGCCGTCAGCGGGCGGCGTTTCGGGGCCGGGCCCGGCGCGTCGGCGGCGGCGCCGGCGACCCGCTCGCCGACCCAGTCGCAGCTCATGCGCCGCAGATCCCGCGCCCAGAGCTTGCGGTTGTAGGGCAGCATAAAGTGGCGCGCGAGGCCCGCGCCAAAGCGTTCGACGATCCAATCCTCGAAATTGTCGGCGGTCATCGGCGCGCCAGGCGGCGGCTGGTCGCGCCGGCATTCGGCGGCGATGGCGGGATCGGCTATCTGGTCGATATGGTCCTGGAACGGATAGGCGATCAGCTGGCCGCCGAAGAAGACCCGGGCCTCGCGGCGCTGGCGCGTCCAGCGACCGCGCATCAGCGCCTCCACCTTCGCCGTCACCTCGGGATGCGGCGAGTGGAAGGAATGGCCGCCGATGTCGAAGACGCCGCCGCCGAACTCGATCGAGCGGCAAAGGCCGCCGACCTCGCCGCTGCGCTCCAGGATGCGCGACGGGCCGGCATAGGCCGACGACAGCGAAAGCCCCGCCGGGCCGGCGCCGATGATGACGAGCTCGCCGGCGGCCACCCGCTAGGCCTGGAGCGCTTTAAGGACGGGCGCGTAACGGGCGTCGATGCGGCCGACGCCACCCGTCATCTCGAACGCGCAGATCAGGTCGACGCCGCTTTCCATCCGCGCGTGGTCGCGCGCCAGCAAAAGGGTCGGCGCCGGGTTCGCCAGGTACTTGTAGGGCCCCGCCTGGTAGGCGTGCGGGTCTTCGTCGCCGATGTAGTGCAGCAACAGAATCAGCGAATTGCCGAAACAGGCCAGAAGGTGGGCGCCGCCGCCCTGCACGGCGACGAACAGGTTCGACTTGGCGAGGATCTCCAGCTTGGTCAGGTTGTACGGCGCGCCGGTCCGCTCGCACAGGTCTTCCAGGATCGTGACATTAGGGTGCTCGCGGACCAGGGCGATGTCGGGATAGTCGCAATAGGCGTTGTTGTCGGGCGTGAAGCCGACCTCGCGCCTGAGCGGGCGCGGCCGACTATAGACGATGTCGAATCGCGCCGAGGCCCGCGACAGCAACCGAGCCAGCAGATTGAGCGGCAGGAAGTTGATCGGGCCGCGGCCCCATTCAAGGCAGAACTTGTTCTGCACGAATAGCACCGGACGCGCGAAGGTCGGGCCCTGGCCGCGGTAGCGTGATCGATAGTCCGGGGGCGCATGCCAGGGCTGCCGCGTCGCGGTATAGGTGCTGTTGGTCGGCCAGCCCCGCTCCTGGACGTCGATCCAATGGCGGTCCCCGGCCTTTTCGCCATACTCGCCATCGCCCAGGAAATAGTAATAGGGCCGCATGCCGGCATAGGTGAGCACGCGGCGACCTTCGAGCAGGCCCTCGGCCTTCAGCCAGCCGACGAAGGGAATGAAGGTGGTGATCTCGCAACCGAACTCGCCGGTGTATTCGATGACGCCGGTGGCCTTCAGCCGGGCGATCGCCCCATCCAGTAGCGCCCTGTCGAGCAAAGCCTGGTCGAGCAGCGCCCGATCATCCATCGCCACGCTATCGTTTCCGCACCGCCAGCACCCGCCGCACCATCGGCTCGAACGCCTCCAGCGGCAGAGACTGATAGCCCGGATCGAACGCCATCTGGTCGTACAGATGGCAGAACTGGGCGGTGTGCTCGAAATGCGGATGGCCGCGGAACCGCTCGCGCTGGTTCCGGTCGCCGCCGAAGAAATGCAAGAAATAATAGCCCTGGAAGATGCCGTGATGGGCCAGCATCCAATGGTTCTGTTCCGAGACGAACGGCCGCAGGATCATGGCGGCGAATTCGGCGTGCTCCTGAGGCGCCAGCGCCGAGCCGATGTCGTGCATCAGGGCGCAGACCACATAGTCCTCGTCCCGCCCGTCGCGCAGGGCGCGGGTGGCGGTCTGGAGGCAATGCTCCAGCCGGTCGATGTCGAAGCCGTGGCGGTCGTCGCGCAACAGGGTCAGGTGGCCGAGCAGCCAGTCCGGCAGGCTGGCGGCGAAGGCGGCGTCGGCCGCGGCGATCCTGGACCACTGCTCCGGAGTCGCCTCGGTCATGGCGCGAAACCCCCGCCCGAGGGGCAGCCGCTGCTCGCCGTCCATCATGTTTCGCCATCCGGTGAACCGGATCATCAAACTGCTGAGCGGCGCGGGGCTTGTCAACGCGCGGGCGGGTAGTGTCTCAGTTTCCCAAATCCCGCCGTTGACAAGCGTGGCGCCGATCGGCGGCGCGGCCTATCTTAGCGGGATGAACAGCGAGACGCACGAAGAGCTGCTCACCATCGCGCGGGATGCCGGAGCGATCCTGACTTGCGCGGAGTGCGGCAACTACGACATTCGATCATGGGACGGCGACGCCAAAAACCGCGCCTTTGCCATGGCAACCCAGGAGTGGAAGCGCGGCCGGTTCGGGGCCAGCCCACGCGAGGAGATCATCGAGGCGATG
>DASQSO010000450.1:0-5268 GCA_035642335.1 Caulobacteraceae bacterium | reverse complement strand
CACGCTCGAGAGGGAGGTGCTGAGGTCGCCGAAGTCCGTGTTGATTTCAGTCGAACCGCCAGTCACGTGCTGGCCACCCTGGGTAAGGACGGAGGACGCCGGGTTGGGGACGAACGCGGCAGCACCAGCCCCGCCGACGGTCGCCAGGTTGGCGCCGACACCCAAGGTCAGCGCCGATGCGCCAAGCAACAGCGTCGAGCGAATGCCAGAGTTCTTCGCGATCGGAAGCATCGTGCTTATTCCCCAGTTTTCGCGCCACAACGGGCCACGAAACAACCAGCGCAAGATGCGCCGGTCCCCACACTCAGTCCTGAACAGCCATCAGGTGGGTGTACCGATAGCGATACAATGAAGACCACGCAACCGGGGTATCGTTGTTTTTTACGAAACTTTTATGAGGACTAGCCGCGGCTGAGCCCGCCGGAGCGGGCAACCGCAGGTGGCGGCGGCTGGCCCGATCCGCCAGGGGAGGGAACAAAACAGCCCCGAGGGCGTCACGCGGTCCAGCCTGTTTCGGGCCTTCGCGCCCTACGGACACAACGGTCGCGCTGGCATCGGCGCCGGTTTCGCGCGGTTTCGGGATCGCCCCCCGGCCGCGCCGTTCGAACGCAGCTACCGCCCAGCCCCGCGAATGGCCTATGAGAGCCGGGCTCGCTCCATGACGCGCCCGCCTGGTTTTCCCGGGGAGGGGCCGTTTGCGGGCAGGCTGAACGGCTGTGCGTCAGAACCGGGCTTTATGCATGAAGCGTTCCCCCTCTTCCGTTCCGAGCCGCGCCAGGGGCCGAACGCCGCTGGAGCCGGCGCGGCTCGCCGCGGCGCTGCGGGAGGCCGCGGAACATCGCGTGGCGCGCCGTGACGACGAGGCCATCGCCCTGTACGCCCACGTGGAGCAACACAACCCCGAGGCGTTGGACGCTCCTTACTTCCTGGCCCTGATCGATCTGGCCCAAGGCCGTCTGGTTGAGGCGCAAGCCAGGCTTGAGCGCCTAAGCCGTCGCCTTCCCGACGAAAGAAAAATCTGGTCCGGCCTGGTCTATGTGCGCACCGAACTTGGGCAATGGACCGCCGTGCTGGAGGCCCTGGACCAGATTGAACGGCTGGCGCCCGCCGAGCCCCAGATCGAGCGGGCGACGGCGCTGGAAGTGCTGGGCCGCATCGACGAGGCGGTCGCCTTCTACCGCCGCCTGTCCGCCGTTCCCGCCATGCGGTTACCCGCCCTCATCGGCCTGGCCAGCCTCAAGCCCGGCGCGATCACCGCCGGCGAGAAGGCGGAGATCGCCGAGGCGGCGCGATCGTCCGACGCGGACGACCATGCGAGGCCCGGCCTCTATTTCGCTCTGGGAGAGATCGAAGAGCGGGCCGGCGACACCGACGCGGCCTTCGCCGCCTTCGTTGCCGGCAACCGGTTGAGGCGCCAGATGCTGACCGGAGAACGCCCCAGGCCCGAACCGATGCCGATCGAGCCGCCGGTGCGGATGCTCGATCCGGACCAGGCGGCCGAGCAGCAGAGGGGCAGGGTCGCTTTCCGCAAGGCGGTGTTCACGCACGACTTCATGGCCGAGTACGCCGGCCGGGGGCACCATATCGCCGCGCCGATCTTCATTGTCGGCATGCCGCGTTCAGGCTCGACCCTGTTGGAACAGATCCTTTCCAGCCACCGCCGCGTGCAGGGCCTGGGCGAGACGACCACCCTGAGCGACGTCGTGCGCGACAAATATCCACTCGATCTGTTCGCCCCGAACCCGCCCAATCACTTCCGCGCCATGGCGGAAGCCTATTTCAAGGCCATGCACGCGCGCGGCTGGGGAAGCGCGCCGCGCTTCGTCGACAAGGCGCTCACCAACTATATGGACATAGGCCTGGTCCACCTGATGACGCCCAAGGCGGTGATCCTGCACAGCCTGCGCGATCCGGTGGACACCTGCCTCGCCTGCTATCGCAAGTTCTTTCGGACGGGCAACGAGGCGACCTACGACCTCGGCGACATCGGCCGCGAATACGTCCGCTATCGCGAGATGATGGATCACTGGACGGAGGTGCTGCCCGGCCGGGTGATCGACGTCAGCCATGAGGCCCTGGTCGCCGATCCCGATCGCCAGATCCGCTGGCTGATCACCGAGGCCTGCGGCCTGGCCTGGGACCCGGCCTGCCCGCGCTTTTACGAGACGCGGCGACCAGTGCGCACGGCCAGCGTCGCCCAGGTGCGCCAGCCGATCTTCACCACCTCGGTCGAGCGCTGGCGGCGCTATGAGAAGCATCTTGGCCCGCTGTTCGACGCCCTGGGACCCTACGCGCCGGCGACGGGGATGTCCGGGCACGCCGATTGAACTCTTCGGAAAGTCGCTCGCTTCCGGCTCAGTCGGATTGCGACCGGCGTTAGGCGGCTGCTAGAAGCTTCGGAAGCGGCGCGCATGGGGCCGGCTTGGCGGCCGGTCGGGCCCGCGGCCACGATTACGCAAGCCGTCATTCGCAAGGGAGGGAACCGCTGATGGGTTCGATCAGACTGGACCTGCGCCAGTGCGAAACCGTGGCGATCAGCCTGCCGGAGGACGATGAGCGTCGCCAAAGCGTGGCCGAGGTGTGCGAGCGCCTTGGCCTGTCCTGGCGGTTGGTCGATGGCGTCAAGTGCCAGCCCGGCTGGATCGGTTGCGGGCTAAGCCATATGCGCGCGCTCAGGCAGTCGGCGGCGGCTGCGCCGTTGCTGATCCTGGAGGACGATGTCGGCGTGGCCGAGCACTATGCGCCCGTGATCGAGGCGCCGGCGGACGCCGACGCGATCTATCTCGGGGCCTCGATCTTCGGCGCGGTCGACCTCATCGGCTATGTCGGCTTCACACACATGCTGTTAGCAGACCCCGTCGATGATGATTTTCTGCGCGTTTACAACCTTCTCGGCGCCCACGCGATCGTCTATCTGACCGAACGCTTCAAGCAGGCCACGGCCGAGTGCATCGCCCACACCATGATCGATCTCGGCCAAGAGCACGACAAGGGCATGGCGAGGCTGCAGGAGCGATTCATGGTCTACGCCCTGCGCCGCCCGATGTTCTTCCAGGCGGCGAGTCTGCAGAAATCCACTGTCGGACAGCGCCAGGAGGACGTGACGAACGTCGTGCTGGAGCCTCTAATGGAAGGCGTCACCGCCAATATGGGCTTGGGCGACACCTGGCGGGCCGCGGTGATCGTGCGCGAGGACGGACTGTTGCGGTGGCGGTGGGCGGACGGCGGCGAGAGCTGACCGATCGGTCGCCGCTCCACGGTTCCATCGAGCATAAGGTCAACCCAGTCCGCCAAGGGAATGATCGAGCCTCGGGCCCGTCACCAGGGATCCCGGCGGACGCCTCGCCGCGGGATATCGTCAAGGCTTGCCAACGCTCCCGGCCAATGAGATTTAGCCACCCTGGCCGCGGGAGGCGACCGTGTCCATCCAGATCGATTTACGTCAGTGCCAGACCAAGGTGATCAGCCTTCCCGAGGACCACGCCCGGCGCGGGTCGGTTTCGGCGCTCTGCGAAAACCTGGGGCTGTCCTATGAACTGATCGATGCGATCAAATGCTCGCCGGGGCATGTCGGCTGCGGATTGAGCCACCTGAAGGCCCTGCGCGCCGCCGAGGGCCAGCTTCCGCTTCTCGTGCTCGAAGACGATATAGCCGTCTCCGAGCACTACACGCCGATCCTGACCGTCCCCGACGACGCCGACGCTGTCTGGCTGGGCGCCTCCATCTTCGGCGCCGTGTCGATCGTCAACTATGTCGGCTTCATCCACATGCAGCTCGCCGACGAAGCCGAGCATGATCTCCTTCGCGTTCACAACCTGCTGAGCACCCATGCGATCCTATACCTGACCGAGCGCTTCCGCCGCGCGGCGGTCAACTCGATCACCAAATGCGTTGTCGACCTCGGCCGCCCGCCGGACTGCGGCCTGGCGATGATCGAAAGCGACTTCAACGTCTACGCGGTGAAGGAGATGCGATTCTACCAGGCAGCGGAATTGCAGCCGCCCGGCCGGGCCGTTCTGGAGGAATGGACGCGGTTGACGCTGAAACCGTCGGTGGATGGTTTTCGCTGCTTGATCGACGCGCCCGGAGAGATACGGGAGGTCCAGTCCATTCGAACCCCGCGCGGCCCGGAATGGACCTGGGCTGACAGAGAGCTTGAGTCCGAAGAGCGGCCTTAAGCTCGGAGCGTCTTTGGGGGCCAGAGCATCTTGGGCGTCCAGGCGCGCCTTGTCGTCATCGACGACTTCGCGCGTGCCCGAATAACTCATTTCTCGTTCCTGGTTCCCCGAGGCTTGATAGGCCGCGCCAACCGCCCTTACGCTCAATCCGTCGCCTCGCGCCAGGAGGATGCGTCGGGGCGGCGCTCCCAGGCGTCGGTGATGGAGCGGCTGTGGATGTCTTGGACGGGCTATTACATCAATCTCGACCGCAGCGAAGCGCGGCGCCGCGAAATCGAGACCGAACTCGCAAATCGCGGCCTGATCGAGCGCTACGAGCGGTTCCCGGGCGTTGACGGCCAATCGGTCGACCGTCACCCGGAGCTCCCACACCGCGGCGCCGTAGGCTGTTGCCTGTCGCATCTGGATATCCTGCGCGGCCACACCGGCCGCGGCGACTGGCTCCACATCCTCGAGGATGACGCGCTGATCAGCCGGTTCACCGAGCCGATGATCGCGACCCTGGTGTCGGGCCCCGAGTTCACCGGCTATGATTTGATCTTCACCAACGTGGCGTTCACGGGCGCCTTCGCGTGGATGAATTTGACGCGCAAGGTTTTCGACAACGCCGTTGAGACGGACGGGTCGGGCAATGTGACCTCGATCAAGTCGTTCACGGTTCTTCCGCTGCAAGATACCGATTTCAAACTGACCACGTCTTACCTGGTCAACCCGCGTTCGGTCGATCGGGTGGCGTCTCTGCTCGCCGAGCATCTGACACCGGAGCGGTTCGATCACATCGATACGCTCTATACGAAGATGTCGCGCGCGGGTGATCTCTCAATCGGATGCACCATACCCTTCTCGACTGCTCCCAGGCTGGCGATGTCATCGACCGTCCGGGAGCGCGTCGATCCCTGGGAGCTTCCGCTGCGGATCATGGACTCGGCCCTCTATGTGGATCGCGACGTCGCCGATCTCCGCAAACGCTTGCGGGAACTCGAGCAGGGCGTTTCGATCAGCGTCACCGGCGAACTGCTGTCAGACGTCCAGAGGCTCTTGATCGACGGGTTGGGAGTCTGAACCAGGCCCTCGTGCGGCGTCACGGTAG
>DASQSO010000449.1:0-3606 GCA_035642335.1 Caulobacteraceae bacterium | reverse complement strand
ATTGGAGCGTCCCGATGAGCCCAGCCCGACGCGTTCGGGCGTGCTGACCCGGCTGTCGCACAGCCACATCCGTTTTGGGACCTTTCAGCGCCATGCCTATTTCGACCGGGCGGACAATATCGAGCGGATGATCGACCACGTGATCGAGACCTACTATCCAGCGCTGGCCGGCGTCGACGGCGTCGCCGCCCGCGCGCCGGCCCTGCTGGCCGAGGTGGTGGAGGCCGCAGCCCACCTGGCCGCGCGCTGGATGGCCGCCGGCTTTGTCCACGGCGTACTCAACACCGACAATATGAACATCACCGGCGAGAGCTTCGACTACGGACCGTATCGCTTCCTGCCGCGCAACGATCCCAACTTCATCGCCGCCTATTTCGACCAGAACGGCCTCTACAGCTTCGGCCGCCAGCCGGAGGCGGTGTTGTGGAATCTGCAGCAATTGGCCGGAGCGCTGAGCGTCGTTTCCGAGACCGAGCCGCTGGCCCGGGCGCTGAACGGCTTTTCGCCCGCCTATCGCGACGCCTTGCGGGCCGCCATGTTGAACCGGCTGGGTCTTCGCGCCCGCGACGCGGAGGCCGACGTCGCCCTGGTCAACCTGGCCTTCCGCGCGCTCGCCGAGGCTGGCGAGGGGGTGCGCTGGGAGCCTTTCTTCTTCGACTGGTTTGGCGGCGCGGCGTCGGAAGACCGCGCGCTCGGAGGGTCCCGCGCGGGGCTCTACGGCGGCGAACAGGCCCTGGCGTTCCGCGCCGCGTTGCGGGATTTCGAACCGGAGGGACCCGCGCGCCTCGCAGGCGCCTATTTCGCGGGCGCCGAGCCCGAGGAGCTGCTCTACGACCAGATCGAGGCGCTCTGGGCTCCGATCGCCGAACGCGACGACTGGAGCGCCTTCAACGGCAAGCTCTCCGCTATCGAGCAGGCGCGGATCGCCTGGGGACTGGACTCCGCGGGCGGGACTTGGCCAAGCCGCGGGCTGACGCTAATCTGATCCTTCAGTTGAGATTGCCATGACCAGCACACGTCGCCAATTCGCCTGGACGCTTACCGCCGCAACCGGCGCCTTGGGACTGTTCGCCGCCGCCGGGGCCGTCGCCCAGGACGACGACGGCTTGCCGTCCAACGTCTTCATCAGTCCCTGCGGCAAGCCGTTCCGCGCGCCGATGGCCGCGCCCTATCCGGTGGTCGACTGGTTTAAACAGGCCGACACGAACGGCGACGGAAAGCTCGACCACGCCGAGTTCATCGCCGACGCCGAAGCCTTCTTCAAGGTGCTGGACCTCAACGGCGACGGGGTTCTCGACGGCTATGAGGTCTCGATCTACGAGCACCGCATCGCGCCTGAAATCCTTGGCTACCGCGTCGATGTGGGGGCGCTGACGCCGGCATGGACGCCTTACGGCCCGGCGCGGCTGTGGCTGGCGCAGTACGGCGGCGGGATAGGCGGGCCCGAGGGGGAAGGCCTCCCCCCCGGGCCGACCAGCCACGACGACCACGAGCCGACCGATCACCCCCAAAAGCAATCCATCGATGAATCGGGCCAGGGCGCCTCGCCCTACGGTTTCTTCAACGCGCCCGAGCCGGTGACGGCGGCCGACATCGACTTCCGCGGCCTGGTCTACAAGGACAATTTCCTGAAGCTGGCCGATCG
The DNA here is from genome assembly GCA_035642335.1 of Caulobacteraceae bacterium. GTDB lineage: Bacteria > Pseudomonadota > Alphaproteobacteria > Caulobacterales > Caulobacteraceae > Poindextera. The sequence continues at coordinate 1,961 of DASQSO010000449.1, read as the reverse complement.
GCACTTCACCGTCCTGGACAAGGACAGCGCCGGCTATCTCGTCCTGGCCAAGCTGCCGAAGACGCTGATCCAGCAGAGGCTGTCGCAGATCGGCCGCCACAAGTCCTGAGGCCGGCCAAGGGTCAGCCGCCGGCGGGTCAGTCGCCTGTCGCTTGGGAGCTGTTCTCGTCGAGACCGCCGACCGCGCTCTGCAGATAGTTCGGCTCGCCGATCAGATCGATCAGATCGACCTGGGTCTCCAGGTAGTCGAGGTGCTCCTCGGTGTCCTTCAAGATGTGCTGCGTCAGGTCGCGGCTGACAAAGTCCTGGTGCGCCTCGGCCAGGGCGACGACCTCGACCAGGGTGGCGCGGCTCTTCTGCTCCAGCGCCAGGTCGGCGGTCAGCGCCTCGCGCACCGTCTCGCCGATGGCGAGCTTGTGCAGATCCTGCAGGTTGGGCAGGCCTTCGAGGAACAGGATGCGCTGCGTCAGCATGTCGGCGTGGCGCATCTCCTCAATGGACTCGTCGTAGACGATCTTGCCGAGGCGATAGAAGCCCCAGTGCTGAAACATCCGTGCATGCAGGAAGTATTGGTTGACCGCCGTCAGTTCGTTGGTGAGCACTGCATTCAGGTGTCGGATAACATCCGCATCGCCCTTCATGGACCCTCCGCGCTAGCCGTCACTCCGCAGCGTGGAGCAGGGCGACCTCGGAAGCCCCGATCATGCGCTGCATGTCGCAGACGCATTTGGCGCACTTCGGCTTGCTCTGGCAATGCCGAAAGACCTCGGCCGGCCGCCGGGCGCCGCGGGCGATGGCCGCCCTGGCGTCACGTTCGCGAATGCCATTGCAGTTGCAGATGTACATCGACCGGTCCGTTTGCGAATAGCTCGCAAGGTATATGCAGAGACTTGCGCGCCTTTGCAACTCATTCGCATGAGGGTGCGACGAAATATCAGCCGTGGCCGATTGATCGACAGTCGCGCGCTTTGATGGGAGGGTCCCAGGCATGACCGCAAGCCAACGCCCGCCGCGCTTCCCGCCCCTCGAGAGAGGCGCCATGACCCCGGTCCAGCGCCAGGTGGCCGAGGCGATCGCCTCCGGTCCGCGCGGTGGTCTTGGCGGACCCTTCCAGACCTGGCTGCGCAGCCCGGACCTGGCCGATCGATTGCAAAAAGTGGGCGAATACCTGCGCTTCTCCAGCGCCGTGCCGCGGCGGCTGAACGAGCTGGCCATATTGATCACCGCGCGCGCCTGGGACGCCCAGTACGAGTGGTACGCCCACCATCGGATGGCGATGGAGGCCGGCCTCGATCCGGCCGTGGCCGCCGATATCGCCGAGGGCCGTCGGCCGGCGGCCATGCAGGCCGACGAGGCGGTGGTCTATGACTTCTGCACCGAGCTTCGCGCCGGGCGGAATGTCAGCGACGCGACGCTGGCCGCCGTGCTGGAGATTCTGGGCGAACAGGGCGTCGTCGATCTGATCGCGGTCAGCGGCTATTACGACATCGTCTCCATGACCCTGAACGTCGCCGAGGTTGCATTGCCGGACGGGCTTGCCCCGCCGCTCGCCCCCACCCAAGCGGACCCTGTCGCCATGGCGGCCGGCGAAACCTTGCGGACGAGGCCGGCGGTCGGACCTCGGCGAGTCGATCGGCCGGGGCCGACGCAGCGCTAGGTCCGCGACGACCGTTGGGGCCCGTCGAGCGGCGTCCAGAAACGCCCGCCCGACGCCTTATTTATATCACAAGATGACTATACCTGCCGGATCGTCGAACCCAAACGGCGCCAGGGGTCGGCGCCATCTCGACACTCCAGGATCAGGTTCGACCCCTCATGCTCCCGAAAGCCTCCTTTCCGGCCGCCGCCATCGGCGCGACGGCCTTGGCGTTGGCCGCCGCCGGCGGTTATTGGACGCGCGCCGACGCCGAGGCCGGCGCGGTCAACGCCGGCGCCTCCGCCCCCGCCGCCGCCGCGCCGCA
>DASQSO010000448.1:0-9818 GCA_035642335.1 Caulobacteraceae bacterium | reverse complement strand
GAACCGACAAAAGCTCCAAAAAGGGGATTGACCTCCAAGGGCCCGTTACAGAAGGGGAGAAGGATCGCGGGGGGGCGCTGCTGTTTTCAGTAGATCAAGCTGGTGCGCCAACCTGAGTGCACTCCGCTCCAGGTCTCGATCGTCGGGCCGTTATCCGCCACGCTTGCGGTTTGCGAAGCGTTCAGGCGCCGAGCAGATCCTTGATCGTCTCGCGTTCACCGACCAGCTCGTCATTGGTGATGGCGATCTTGCCCTTGGCGAAGTCGTCCATGTCGAGGTTGGTGATCGCCTCATAGCCGGTGGCCGTCGAGCGCACCGGCATGCCGGCCCAGATGTCGCTGGAAAAGCCATAGGCGCCGTGGGTGGCGACGGCCACCGCGTGCACCTTGCCGGGGATGGTCAGGTCGCGGACATAGTCGACCACGGCGTTGGCGGCCGAGGCGGCCGAGCTCACGCCGCGCGCCTCGACGATGGCGCCGCCGCGCTTGCCGACGGTGGGCAGGAACTCGGTCTTCAGCCAGGCGTCGTCACCGATCACCGCGGCGGCCGGCTTGCCGCCGATCCTGGCGTGGGTGAAGTCGGCGAACATGGTCGGGCTGTGGTTGCCGTAGATATAGAGGTCGGTGACTTCGCTGACCGGCACGCCGGCCTTTTGCGCCAGCTGGGTCTGGGCGCGGTTCTGGTCCAGGCGGACCATGGCGGTGAACTGGTCGGGCGCGAGGCGCTTGGCCTGGGCGGCGGCGATCATGCAGTTGGTGTTGCAGGGGTTGCCGACCACGCAGACGCGGGTGGTCTTGGCCGCCGCCGCGTCGATCGACTTGCCCTGGCCGATGAAGATCTTGCCGTTGTCCTTCAGAAGGTCGGCGCGCTCCATGCCCGGGCCGCGCGGCTTGGAGCCGACCAGCAGGCACCAGTCGGCGTCGCCGAAGGCCGCGTCGGGATCGGCGCTGAGCGTCATGCCGCGCAGCAGCGGGAAGGCGCAGTCGTCCAGCTCCATGGCGACGCCCTTCAGCGCCTTCTGCGGGCCTTCGACCGGGATTTCCAAGAGCTGCAGGATGACCGGCTGGTCGGCCCCGAACATGTCGCCGGAGGCGATGCGGAACAGCAGGGCGTAGCTGACATTGCCGGCGGCGCCGGTGACGGCGACGCGGATCGGGGATTTTTCGGCCATGGTTCTGCTCCATCCAAGCTTTAAGGCGCGGCGCGGCGTAGCGCATAAGCCCCCGCCCGGGCAATGGCGGAGGGCGGTTGGGAGCTGAAAGAAGCGAGGCGCCCGGGTTAGAAGCAGGGACGTTTAGGAGGCCGGCCATTGAGCGACTTCATCCTTTCTCCCGCCTTTCTGGTCGGTTCGGTCCCGCTGACCTCGCTGGCTTTGAGCGAGGCGAGGCTGCAGGCCGACGCCCGCTGGCCATGGGTCGTGCTGATCCCGCGCATCGCCGGCGCGCGGGAGATCGAGGACCTGACGGCGGCGGATCGTGGCCGGCTGATGGAGGAGGTCGTGATCGCCGGCCGCGCGGTGCGGGCGATGGGCGCGGCGCTGGGCCGGCCGGTGGAAAAGCTGAACATCGGGATGCTCGGCAACATCACCCCGCAACTCCACGCCCACGTGGTGGGACGGCGCGCGGACGATCCGGCGTGGCCAGGCCCGGTCTGGGGTGTCGGCGAGGCGCAAGCCTATATGGCCGAAGCCCTGGAGACGGCGCGCGATGCGGCGCTGAACGCGCTGCGCGGCTGACAAAACATCCGCTCATCCCCGCGAAGGCAGGGGCCCAGGTTTTTTGAACCACGAACGAACACGAACAAACACGAACGGGGCCGGACGCTCCACGCCCGCTGAAGCTTAGCGTTCGTGTTGGTTCGTGTTTTTCGTGGTCAAATTTCTTGCGGGCGTGGCCGACCATCGACAGCCGAAGACAAAAAACCTGGGTCCGCATGCACGGGGATGAGCGGAATTTTGATATGCCTCGCGATCTGACCGGCGCCCTATTCTCTCGTCATCAGCACCTTGGTGCGGACACCGGCGAGCGTCACGTCGCCGGTCCAGGCGGCGCCGGCGGGTTGCAGGTCGAAGGTCTGCTGCTGGTTGTCCTCGTAGAAGACGATGGTGAGGCCCTGACCGTTGCGCCGGATCGTCTCGGTGATGCCCGAGCCGTTCAGGGCGTCCGGGCGGCGCATGTCGCGCCAGGAGCCTTCCACCTGAGGCGACATCGGCGTGGTGGCGCGGGCGTCCGGGGCGCCGCCGGAGTCGGAGAACTGGAAGACATAGATGGGCGGGCCGCCATCGGCGCGGGCCAGGCCCCAGCGGCCGTCGAGGGCGCCGCGCCGCGCCTCGGCGGTCTGGAAATTGGCGCGGATCTGGCTTTCGCCGACCTCGGGCTGGGAACTCAGCGGCACCACGCCGCCTTCCTCGTCCTCTCCGGGCGTCGGCGTCGTTGTCGGCGCGGGGGCGGGGGTCGCCGCGGGTGTCGGGGCCGGTTGAATAGCGGCCGGCGGCGTTGACGGCGGCGCGGCGGCCGGCGCCGGCTGTGTCACGCCGATCACCTCGGCGGCGATGAGCGCCAGCCAGCTCATGCGGCGACCTGAGCGCGGATGGCGGCGTCGATCTCGACCAGCCGCATCGCCTGGTCCAGGTGCAGCCGCTCGGCCAGCCGGCCCTCGACCTGCAGCGCGCCCTTGCGGGCGTTCTGGGGCATTGCATAGGCGGCGATCACCGCCCGGGCCCAGGCGACCTCGGCCGGGTCGGGCGAGAACAGCCGGTTGGCGATCTCGATCTGGCTCGGATGGATCAGCGTCTTGCCGTCAAAGCCGATGTCGGCGGCCTGGCGGCAGTGCCGCTCGAGCAGGGCCGTGTCATCGATGGCGTTGGTGACGCTGTCGAGGGCGATCAGGCCGTTGGCGCGAGCTGCGGCGACGGCGAGGCTGAGGAATGGCATGTGGGGCGCGCGATCCGGGGTCTGGCGGCCGCCCATGGCCTTGGCCAGGTCGTTCAGGCCTATCGCGAAGCAAGTGAGCCGACTGGACCGGGTGGCCCGGCCGATGGCGTCCAGCGCCATGATCGCCGCCGGGGTCTCGATCATCGCCCAAAGCCGGGTGCGCGCCGGCGCGGCGGCGATGGCCGCGGCGTAAGTGGCGATATCGTCAGGGCCGTTCACCTTGGGGACCAGGATGGCGTCCGGGCCGGCCAGGGCCGCCGCGGCCAGGTCGTCGGCGCCCCAGGGCGTGTCAAGGCCGTTGCAGCGGATGATCAGCTCGCGGTCGCCGAAACCGCCGGCGGCGATGGCGGCCACGGCCTGGTCGCGCGCGCCGGGCTTGGCGTCCGGCGCGACGGCGTCCTCCAGGTCGAGGATGATGGCGTCGCAGCTGAGGCCGCGCGCCTTCTCGATCGCCCGCGCGTTGGAGGCGGGCATGTAGAGGACGCTGCGACGGGGCCTGTGTGGCATGACGCCGTTTGTCGCGCGCGGCCGCGCCCGGCGCAACCGTGCCGTAGAGCCGGGGCCTTGCTTCGGCCCGCGGGGTTCGGCACACCAAGGCCATGCCGCCCGAGCCGGATAAGCCGTCTTCCGAGCCTTTCGTCTTCCACGATCCGTCCGGGCGGCGGGCGCGGACGGCCGGACAGCTCGGCGGGCTGCTGCTGTCGCTGCTGGCGGCCATCGTCGCCGGCTTCTTGACCACGCTCGCCCTGGCGCCGCGGCTGCCGGACGTGCAGCTGCGCGATCCGCGCTCGTTTCAGGCCCTGCACGTGGAAAACATCAAGCGGCTGAAGGGCAAGCCGGCCTGGACCCATATCGGCCGGCCGCGCACGCCGGGCGGCGCCCATGCGATGAGGGCGCTGACCGTCGGCTTCTATGTGAGCTGGGATCCGGACAGCCGCTCCTCGCTGACCCAGCATATCGGCCAGCTGGACGTGGTGGCGCCGCAATGGTTCGCGCTGAAGGACGCCGGCGGCGACCTGGACATCACCGACGATCCCCAGGCCGTCGCCCTGATCGCGAGCCAGCCGCACCCGCCGGCGGTGATGCCAGTGATCCACAACGCCCACGCGGAGCTGTTCGATACCGCCATCGCCGACGGGCTGTTGCTGCACCCGGCCGCCCAGGACAGGCTGGTGGCGGCGCTGGTCGCCCAGGCGCAACAGCACGGCTACGCCGGCTACATCTTCGACCTGGAGAACATGTCGCCGAACGCGGTCAAGGCCTATCCGGCGCTGCTGGCCAAGGCGCGCGTGGCCCTGAAGCCGCTGGGCCTGGAGGTCTGGGTCACCGCGCCGTTCGACGACGACGACTGGCCGCTGAAGGCGCTGCAGGCCAATTCCGACAGCCTGATGCTGATGGCCTATGACGAGCACTGGCTGACCGGCCACGCCGGGCCGACGGCCGGCGAGGACTGGTTCGAGAAGTATCTGAACTCGCGGCTTTCGATGCTCGATCCCGCCCACACGCTCGTGGCCTTCGGGGCCTATGGCTACGACTGGACCGAGGCCGACAAGTCCGGCCAGGGCCGCGCCGACGCCGTCACCTTCCACGAGGCGATCCAGAACGCGCACGACAGCGAAGTCGACATCGACATGGACGACGACGCGCTGAACCCGCACTACGGCTATATCGACGACGATGGGTCGAAGCACGACGTCTGGTTCCTCGACGCCACCACGGTCTTCAACCAGATCAAGGTCACCGATCCCTGGCGCGTGCGCGGCTACGGCCTGTGGCGGCTGGGGTCGGAGGACCCCGGCGTCTGGAGCCTGTTCGGCCGGCCCTACGGCGTCGTCTCCGCCGCCGGCCTGGTCAATCTGGCGCCGGGCGGCTCGGTCGACTTCAACGGCACTGGCGAAATCCTCAAGGTGACGGCGACGCCGACCCCCGGCAAACGCACCCTGACCTTCGATCCCGACACCGGCCTGATCGCCGACGAACACTATGACGTCCTGCCCACCTCCTATGTGATCGACCGCTACGGCGCCCACCCAGGCTGGGTGGCGCTGACCTTCGACGACGGGCCGGACTCCAGATGGACGCCGCAGATCCTGAAGATCCTGGAGCAGAAGCAGGCGCCGGCCACCTTCTTCGTCATCGGCGAGAACATGCAGGCCCATCCGGGCATCGTCGCGCGCGAGGTGCGCGACGGCATGGTGGTGGGCAGCCACACCTATACCCACCCGGACATCTCGCAGCTGCCGCCCAGCCTGGTGGACGTGCAGCTGAACGCCAACCAGCGCCTGTTCGAGGTGGTCTCGGGTCGAGACTTCCGCCTGTTCCGGCCGCCCTATTTCGGCGACGCCGAACCGAGCACGCCGGCGGAAGTGAACCCGCTGGTGATCGCGCAGAAGCTCGGCTACCTGATCGTCGGGCTGCGGGTCGATCCCGGCGACTGGAAGCGGCCGGCGGCCTCGGCGATCATTCAGAGCACCCTGGACGGGCTGGCCCGCGACGACCCCGAGACCGGTCACTCGTCCGTGGTGCTGCTGCACGACTCCGGCGGCAACCGCAGCCACACGGTCGAGGCCCTGCCGGCGCTGATCGATCAGCTGCGCGCGCACGGCTATCGGCTGGTGACGGTGCCGGAACTCATCCCGATGACGCCGGACCAGGCCATGCCGCCGACCCACCGCGCCTGGTGGGCCCTGGCGCTCGACCGCGCCGGCTTCGGCATCTTCCGCGAAATCGACGTGGCCCTGAACACCCTCTTCATCAGCGCCATCGCGCTTGGGGTGCTGCGCCTGGTCTTTCTGGCCGTGCTCGGCATCCACCATCGCCGGCGCGAGGATCGCCGGCGACCGGCCGACCTGGATCCGGAGACCGGGCCGCTGGTCAGCGTGCTGATCCCCTGTTTCAACGAGGAAAAGGTCATCGTCGCCTCGGTCAGCCGCATCCTGGAATCCAATTGGTCGAGGCTGGAGGTGCTGGTGCTGAATGACGGCTCGACCGACGCCACCGCCGAGGAGGTGCGCAAGCATTTCGGCGGCGAGCCGCGGGTGCGGCTGCTCAGCTTCGCCAATGCCGGCAAGGCGCTGGCGCTCAATCGCGGGCTCGACCAGGTGCAGGGCGAGATCGTCGTCGCGCTGGACGCCGACACCCTGTTTCCGCCCAACACCATCGCGCGGCTGGCGCGCTGGTTCGCTGATCCCACGGTCGGCGCGGTGGCCGGCAATGCCCTGGTCGGCAACCGGCGCAACCTGATAACCCGCTGGCAGGCGCTGGAATATGTCACGGCGCAGAACCTGGAGCGGCGGGCGCTGGCGGCGCTTGGCGCGGTGACGGTGGTGCCCGGCGCGGTTGGGGCCTGGCGGCGCTCGGCGCTGGAGGCGCTGGGCGGCTATCCGTCCGACACCCTGGCCGAGGACCAGGACCTGACCATCGCCGCCCAGATCGCCGGCTGGCGGATCGAGTTCGACCCGGACGCCCGCGCCTATACCGAGGCGCCGGAGACGGTGTCGGGGCTGTTGAAACAGCGCTTCCGCTGGTCGTTCGGCACGCTGCAATGCATCTGGAAGCACCGCGAGGCGACCTTCAGCCGTAAGCACCCGGTGCTCGGTTTCGTCGCCCTGCCGCAGATCTGGCTGTTCCAGATCATCCTGGCCACCGCCGCGCCGCTGGTCGATCTTGGCGTGGTCTGGAGCCTGGCCCTGGCCGGGATCGACCACTACTTCCACGGCGTCGAGGCGGGCAACGAAAAGCTGACCCAGGCGCTGCTCTACTGGGCCATCTTCATCTTCGTCGACCTGTCGGCCGCCGCGCTGGGCATGGCGCTGGAGAAGCGCGCGCCCTGGTCGGATACGCCGTGGATTCCGGTGCAGCGGTTCGGCTACCGCCAGCTGATGTACTACGTCGTGGTCAAGGCGGTGGTCACCGCGGTGCGCGGGCCGCGCGTCGGCTGGGGCAAGCTGGAGCGCCGCGCGACGGCGGCGGTCGGATTGCGCGGCTAAAGGCCGCGCGCGGCGTTGCGGCCCGTCACACTCAACGCCTATAACCCCCGCGGCCCCGCGGTTGGCGTGGCAAGACCTTGTAGGCGGACGGCGCTTGTCATGAACATCCACGAGCATCAGGCCAAGGCCATCCTGAGGGACTACGGCGTTCCCGTGCCCCGCGGCTATCCGGCCTTCTCGATCGACGAGGCGGTGCAGGCGGCCGGAAAGCTCGACGGACCGGTCTGGGTGGTCAAGGCGCAGATTCACGCCGGCGGCCGCGGCAAGGGCGGCGGGGTCAAGATCGCCAAGTCGCTCGGCGAGGTGCACGCCCTGGCCGAGCAGATGCTGGGCATGACCCTGGTCACCCACCAGACCGGGCCCAAGGGTCGGCTGGTGCGCAGGCTCTATATCGAAGAGGGCGCCAATATCGCCCGCGAGCTCTACCTGTCGCTGCTGGTCGACCGCGAGACCAGCCGCGTGGCCGTTGTCGCCTCCACCGAGGGCGGCATGGACATCGAGGAGGTGGCGCACGCGACGCCCGAGAAGATCCTCACCTTCACCATCGATCCGGCGACCGGCGTCTTCCCGCACCACGCCCTGGCGCTCTCCAAGGCGCTGAACCTGACCGGCGAGGCGGCGAAACAGGCGCGGACCCTGCTGCCGGCGCTCTACAAGGCCTTCCTGGAGAAGGACATGAGCATGCTGGAGGTCAATCCGCTGATCGTCACCGGCGACGACAAGCTCCTGGTGCTCGACGCCAAGATCGGCTTCGACGACAACGCCCTCTATCGCCACGACGACATCCGCGCCCTGCGCGACGAGACCGAGGAGGACGCCAAGGAGATCGAGGCGTCGAAATACGACCTCTCCTACATCGCCCTGGACGGCGAGATCGGCTGCATGGTCAACGGCGCGGGCCTGGCCATGGCGACCATGGACATCATCCGTCTCTATGGCGCCGCGCCGGCCAACTTCCTTGACGTCGGCGGCGGGGCGTCGAAGGAAAAGGTCGCGGCGGCGTTCAAGATCATCACCGCGGACCCGAACGTCAAAGGTATCCTGGTCAACATCTTCGGCGGCATCATGCGCTGCGACATCATCGCCGAGGGCGTGGTCGAGGCGGTCAGGGAGATGGGCCTGAAGGTGCCGCTGGTGGTGCGGCTGGAAGGCACCAATGTCGAGCTGGGCAAGACCATCATCCGTGACAGCGGCCTGAACGTCATCGCCGCCAACGATCTCGCCGATGGCGCGGAAAAGATCGTCAAGGCGGTGCGGGGCTGATCCTGATGCGCCGCAGCCTCGCTATCGCGGGCGCGTTCGCCGCGTCGTTGGCCGTCGGCTCGGCCCGCGCCGCCGACGCCCCGGACCTGGTCGCGGGCCTGCAGCACTACTGTGTCTCCAACGCCGCCCAAAAGGATCCGGTCCTGGCGCTGGCGGACGCCGACGGATGGCGGCCCGCGCCCTCCGAGATCGCCGCCCAGCTGACGCAGAACCTGAGTGGCTACGGCGCCAGGGTCCGGCGGGACGCCTCGGGCGTGAGCATCCTGATCGCCGGCGACACCCAGCTCCCCGCCCATGACACCAAGATCGACGCCAGCATCTGCATTTTGGCGACCGTTCCGGCCGATCCGGCGAGCCTGGCCAACTTTCAGGATCGGGCGGCGGCGTGGGTGAAGGTCGCCTCCAACCCCCACGAAAGCAGCGGCGCCACGACCGCCTACGTCTATCTCGACGACGATAGCGGTCGCCGCGCGATCGTCGACGACGTCAGCGCGGCCGAGAGCAAGCGATTGATCGGAACCGGCAGGCTGCGCTTTCTGATCGTCACGAAAGATCCGAGCACCGCGGCGATCGCCTACATCATTCCCAAACTGTGAGACCAGATGTCCATCCTCATCGATAAGTCGACCAAGGTCATCTGCCAGGGCGTCACCGGCGCGCAGGGCACCTTCCATACCGAACAGGCCATCGCCTTCGGGACCCAGATGGTCGGCGGCACCTCGCCGGGGAAGGGTGGGACCACCCATCTAGGCTTGCCGGTCTACGACACCGTGGCCGAGGCCGTGCATATGACCGGCGCTACAGCCAGCGTCATGTACGTGCCGCCGGCCTTCGCCGCCGACGCCATCCTGGAGGCGATCGATGCCGAGGTGGCGCTGATCGTCTGCATCACCGAGGGCATCCCGGTCGCCGACATGGTTAAGGTCAAGCGCTCGCTGAGCGGCTCGAAATCGCGGCTGATCGGGCCCAACTGCCCGGGCGTATTGACCCCCGGCCAGTGCAAGATCGGCATCATGCCCGGGAACATCTTTTCCAAGGGCTCGGTGGGCGTTGTTTCGCGCTCCGGCACGCTTACCTATGAGGCCGTGTTTCAGACAACCAATGCCGGCCTTGGCCAGTCGACCGCCGTCGGCATCGGCGGCGACCCGGTGAAAGGCGCCGAGTTCATCGAGATCCTGGAGATGTTCCTGGCCGACGACGAAACCAAATCGATCGTCATGATCGGCGAAATCGGCGGCTCGGCCGAGGAAGACGCGGCCGAGTTCCTTAAGCATTCCAAGGTTAAGAAACCGATGGTCGGTTTCATCGCCGGACGCACCGCGCCTCCCGGCCGCCGGATGGGCCATGCGGGCGCCATTATTTCGGGCGGCAAGGGCGGCGCGGAGGACAAGATCGCGGCCATGGAGTCGGCCGGGATCAGAGTATCGCCTTCGCCCGCGGCTTTGGGCGAAACCCTGGTACAGGTGCTGAACGGCGCCTGACATCGACAAGCGTAGTGGGCGGTCCACGCCAGGCTTGGTAAAAGCCCCGCGGGGGATCGGCCAGGAACGGAGAGCATGGCTGACGATTCCAGTCTCGCCCCTGGGCGGCTAAACCAGGTTCTGAGCGAAACCTCGTTCCTCTACGGCGGCAA
>DASQSO010000447.1:0-5370 GCA_035642335.1 Caulobacteraceae bacterium | reverse complement strand
CGCCCAGGCTGGGATCGGCTTGCGCGGCGGCCATGGTCGCCATGCCGCTGGCCAAGGTGCCGCCGGAAAGCCCCCCGGCCATGCCGCGCACCCGGCCGCGCACGCGCGAAACCGGCGCGCCGAATCTCGCCTTGGCCTGCTCTTCGAGGAAATAGACGCCGAGATCGAAGGGGATGGAATCGAAGCCGCAGGAGAAAACGACGCGCGCGCCCGACGCCTTGGCCTTGGCCTCGTTGGCGGCGATCATCCTGGCGATCCAGTGGGACTCGCCGGTCAGGTCGACATAATCGGTCCCGGCTTCGGCGCAGGCCGCCACCAGGCTGTCGCCATAGAGCTGGTAGGGGCCGACGGTGGTGATGATGACCTTGGCCCGTTTGGCCATCGCCGCCAGCGAGGTGGCGTCCGACGCATCGGCCGCCACCAGCGGCAGGCCCTTCGGCGCGCCGATCAGGTCGCGCACCTCGGCCAGCTTTTCGGCGCTGCGTCCCGCCATCGTCCAGGCCAAGTCGCCGCTTGCGCCATAGGTCTTGAGCAGATGCTCGGCCACCAGCCGGCCGGTATAGCCGGTGGCGCCATAGAGGATGATGTCGAACTCGCGCGCGTCGCTCATGGCCGGGCTCCTTCGTCGGGCGCGCGAACCTCCGGCCTCAAAGCCTCCCGGTCAAGCGCGGTCTGACGACGCGAGCCATTGCGCCCCTCGCCGATCCTGACTTAGGCTCTTGTCCGACTGAACAATGATAATGAACCCGCCGGCGCGGGACGGAGGATGCCATGAAGTTCACCTGGTTCAACCTGATGCCCTGGCCGGATCTGCCGGCCGACTTCCGCGAGAAGAACCGCTCGGTCTGGGTCGACATCGACCAGAAGCTGTTTGATCCCGAGCGCGCCCACACCGTCTACAACACCTATATGGACCTCTTGGAATACGCCGGCCAAGTCGGGTTCGACGGCATCGGCGTCAACGAGCACCACCAGAACGGCTACGGCATCATGCCCTCCCCGAACATCATCGCCGCCGGCCTGGCCCGCCGCACCAAGGACACGGCGCTGGTGGTGCTGGGCAACTCCATCGCCCTCTATAATCCGCCAGTCCGCGTGGCCGAGGAATTCGCCATGCTGGACTGCATTTCCGGCGGGCGGCTGGTGGCGGGCTTCCCGGTCGGCACCTCGATGGACACCAACTTCTGCTACGGCCAGATCCCCTCGCTGACCCGCGAGAAATACGCCGAGGCGCACGAGCTGATCGTCCGCGCCTGGACTAGCCGCGAGCCCTTCGCCTTCAACGGCCGCTACAACAAGCTGCGCTACGTCAACATCTGGCCTAGGCCCATCCAGCAGCCGCATCCGCCGGTGCACATCCCCGGCGGCGGTTCGGTCGAGACCTACGACTTCTGTATCGACAACACCTATTCGTACTCGTACCTCAGCTTCTCCGGCTACCTGCGGGCCAAGGTGCTGATGCAGGGCTATTGGGACCGGGTGGCGCAGCGCAACGCGCCGGACGCCTCGCCCTACCGGGCCGGCTTCGCCCAGACCATCTGCGTCGCCGACACCGACGAGGAGGCCGAGCGGCTCTACTGGCCGCACGTCAACTACTTCTACAACCGCTGCCTGCACGTCTATCCGGGCTTCGCCGACGCGCCGGGCTACCGCACCATCAAGACCATCCAGACCGGCGCCCTGTCGCAATACGCCCCGCCGCGCGGCGGCTATACCCAGCTGACCTGGAAGGACCTGGTCGAGGGCGGCCACGTCATCGCCGGCTCGCCGGAGACCGTGCGCCAGCGCATGGAGGACCTGGCCAAGGGCCTCAACGTCGGCAACATCTTCTGCCTGATGCACGTCGGCGACATGCCGGCCGAGAAGTGCATGTATTCCACCAAGCTGTTCGCCGAGAAGGTGATGCCGCACCTGCGCAACATCTTCCCCGATTACGCCGACGACGACCGCTTTTGGTGCAAGCCGCTGAAAAAGCTGGCCAAGGCCGGCAACCTGCCGTCCGAACGCGACGCGGCGCAAGCCGTCGCGGCGCTGGTCTGAAGGGGGCGATGATGCAACTGAAAACCGTTCAGACCGAACACGTCCCCGTCCAATATCTCGAAGGCGGCTCGGGCCAGCCGCTGGTCTTCCTGCATGGCGCCGGCGGCATGACGACAGGCGATCCGTTCCTGGCCAGGCTGGCCGAGCGCTTTCACGTCCACGCCCCCTTCCTGCCCGGCTATGGCGAGAGCGAGGAGGCGCCCGAGCTGCGCGACATGCTCGACATCACCCTGCACACCCTGGACGTGATCGACGCGCTCGGCCTGGAGAATCCCATCCTGGTCGGCCATTCCATGGGCGGCATGATCGCCGCTGAGGTCGCCGCCCTGGCCCCGAACGAGATCAGCCGCCTCGGGCTGATCTGTCCGGTCGGACTCTGGCTTGAGGACCATCCGATCGTCGACATCTTCGCCACCCTGCCGTTCGAGATGCCGGCCCTGATGTTCCACGACGCCGAGGCCGGCGCGGCGATTCTGACCGCCGGCCGCAACGTGTCGGACCCCAACTTCCTACAGACCTATCTGGTGCAGAACGCCCGCCAGCTCGGCATGGCCGGCCGCATCCTCTTCCCCATCCCCGATCGCGGGCTGGCCAGCCGGATGTACCGGATCAAGGCCAGGACCATCCTGGTCTGGGGCGATTCCGACCGCGCCGTGCCGCCGGTCTACGCCCAGGAGTTCAAGCGCCGCATCAAGGGCGCCCAGCTGGTCTCGATCCCCGAGGCCGGCCACATGGTCACGCTGGAAAAGACCGACCAGGTCGCCGACGCCATCAACCGGCTGGCCTAGGGTGCGCCCGGCGCCTGCCGCCCGTTTTCGATGCGGAACCGGCGGTTGAGGTCGCGCGCTGGACCAAGGACGTTGCGCCGGCGCGTCGCGCATAGAAAGGTCACTCTCGCGCTGGGGTTGGGGGGCAGCTGACCGATGGTGGCAATGGCGATCGCTAAGGAGCCGAAGGCGGGCAACGGCGCCCTGACCTATGCGGCGATCGTGATCGTGGTCGGCGTGTTCGCCACCACGCTGTCGCAGCCGCAGGTGCTCGCGCGCCTTCCGTTGCAGAATCTGCTCAAGAACGCGCTGCACGTCGGCCGCTCGGCCAACGCCGCCTTCTTCTTTTTCGCAGGCCTGCCCTGGTACTTCAAACCCGTGGCCGGCTTGATCACCGACGCCTTCCCGGTCTTCGGCAGCCGCCGCAGAAGCTATCTTCTGGTCTCGACCCTGCTGGCCGTCGTCGCCTGGGTCGGCCTCTATTTCACACCGCACCGATACGGCCAGCTGCTCTGGATGTGTATCGTCATCAACCTGTTCATGGTGACGGCCAGCGCCGTCGTCGGCGGCTACATGGTCGAGATCGCGCAGGCTGTGTCGGGGTCGGGGCGGCTGACCGCGATCCGCCAGTTCGTTCAGCAGATCTGTATCATTATCAACGGCCCGGCCGCCGGCTACCTGGCTAGCATGGCCTTCGGCTGGACCGCGGCCGCCTGTGGCGGGGTCATGTTCCTGCTCGTGCCGGCGACGATCTTCTTCCTGCACGAGCAGCGCAAGCGCATCGATTCGCGCGAGATTCTCGACAACGCGGCGCGGCAGCTCGGCAAGATCGGCGCGGCCGGAACCATGTGGGCGGCGGCCGGGCTGATGGCCCTGTTCTACATCGCGCCGGGCATATCGACGGCCACCTTCTACAAGCAGCAGAACGACCTGCACATGACGACCCAGGGGCAGGGATTCCTGTATCTTATCAGCGGAGTGTGCGGCATCGCGGCGGCGATCGGATATGGATTCGCCTGTCGGCGCGTCAATCTGCGCACCCTGCTGATCGTGTGCCTGCTGGCGGCGACAGCGTGCAATCTGGGTTATCTGTTCTACAGCTCGGTGGCGAACGCCCAGCTGATCGAGGGCTTGAACGGCGTCGGTTTCACGCTCGCCGAACTCGCGCTCATGGACCTGGCGGTGCGCGCCACCCCGGCCGGGAGCGAAGGCCTCGGCTTCTCCTTGATGATGAGCGTGCGCAACTTAGCCCTGTTCGGAACCGACTGGCTCGGATCCTCGCTCATCGACGCCTTTCACGTGAAATTCAACACCCTGGTGATCGCCAACGCCGCCACCACCCTGGTCACCGTTCCGCTGGTCCTGCTGCTTCCTCTCGCCCTGGTCAGGCGCAGGGACGCCGAGGTCTACGAGGAGGCAGCGGCGCCGCGGCCCGCGCTCCAGACCTGATCAGCCGGCCGTCCGATCCGCTCAGCGACGACGCGGCGGTTTGACCGCGACAGGCAGGCCGTCGAACAGTGGCGCCGGATCGCCGATCTGGGCGCCTTCGATCGCCAGCAGGCGCAGCTTGGTCACCACGCCGCCGTTGGCGGAAAAGCCGCCCAACTTGCCGCCGGCGGCCAGGACGCGGTGGCAAGGGACGACGATGGCGAACGGGTTCTTACCCAGAGCCTCACCGACCGCCCGCGCCGCGCCGGGCTCGCAGATGCGTTTGGCGACCTCGCCATAGGTCAGGGTCTGGCCCGGCGGGATAGCGCGGGCGACGTCATAGACACGCAGCGGAAAGGCCTCCACGCCCTCTGTGTCCAGAGCGATATCGTTCAGGTCCCGCGCCTCGCCGCCGACCAGGGCAATGATGCCGGCGATGGCGTGGCGCATCCCGGCCGGCGGCGTGCTCTCCACCGCCTCTGGATAGCGCCGCGCCATCCGTGCTCGCGTCCGCTCCGCACCGGCCTCCGGCAGCTGCACGCCTTTCAAGCCGAGCTCGCTCCAGGCGATGGCGACCGCGCCGATGGCGGTCTCGAACAGGCAAAAACCCAGCGTGGTCATGGCCGCCTCGATCCTATCGCTGGTTGGGCCGCATGCTATGAATCGGTCTTCAAACCCGATCCGGGAGGACCGATTGCATCGTATCGCAGCCGTCGCGGCGATCTTTTTCTTGGCTTTAGGGTCCGTTTCTCGCGCCCAGTCCCCCGATCCTTTCCTCTGGCTGGAGGATGTTAGCAGCCCCCGCGCCCTGGCCTGAGTGCGGGCGGAGAACGCCAAGACCGTGGGCGTGCTGGAGGCCGATCCCCGTTTTGCCGGCCTTTATACCGACGCGCTGAAGATCGGCGCGGCCAAGGACCGCAACCCGGCTCCGGAGCTGATCGGCGACCAAGTCTATAATTTCTGGCGCGGCGACGCCCACGTGCGCGGCATTTGGCGCAGGACCAGCAAGGCGGACTATGCCGCCGCCGACCCGCACTGGACCACGGTGGTCGATCTCGACGCGCTCTCGGCCGCCGAGCACGCCAACTGGGTCTGGGAAGGCGCAAATTGCCCGCCACCCAACTACAAACGCTGC
>DASQSO010000446.1:0-5030 GCA_035642335.1 Caulobacteraceae bacterium | reverse complement strand
CCATTCCGGATGGTGGTCGAGCTTCGACGCCGACAGGGCGACCCGGGTCATGAAGGCGAAGGCCGTATCGAAGTCGGCGAACTTGAAGCTCTTGACGATCGCCTCGCGCCCGGCCGCCGCCGACCAGCCGGAAAGTTGCCCGAGCGCCGCCGCCACCTCGATTTTCGCCGGTCTCGCCATGATCAGAACCTCAGTCCCGTCGCCTTGGCCAGGGCATCCAGGGCCTGGGCCTCGGTCTCCACCTTGATGGCGACCATGCCCAGCTGGGCGGCTGGTTTGCAGTTGATGCCCAGGTCGTCGAGATAGACGCAAGACCCGGGCTCTACCGCTAACAACTCGCACATCATCATATAGATGCGCGGGTCGGGCTTGCGCACGCCGACCTTGGAGCTTTCGACCACCGCGTCGAACATCTCCATGATGCCGCCGACCCGGGACGCGGCCTCGGCGCTGGCGGCCATGCCGGGGCCGCGACCGGCGCTGGCCATGTTGTTGGTGATGCAGCCGACCTTGAAGTGCGCCTTGCAGGTGCCCAGCGCCTCGACCATGCGCGGACGCACGTCGCCGGACAGCAGCGGCAGGACGTCGGCGCCGCGCACCGCGTGGCCGAGCGCCGCGGCCTCCTCGGCGAACTTCACGTCGAAGCCGGCGGTGTCGATCTCGGCGCGTTCGAACAACGCCCAGGCGTTCTCGTGCGGATTGGCGGCATTGATGCCGCGGATCAGGTCCTTTGGCAGGCCGCGTTTGGCCTCGTAGCGGTTGAAGGCCTCGAAAGGCGAGGTGGTGAAGACGCCGCCGAAATCCCAGATCACCGCCTCGACCGCCAAGATCGTCCTCCCGACTAAAGCAAATCGCCGTGAGGCTTAGTCAGGCGCATCCGCCCGCGCAAGGGCCGGCTTGGGCCGACGGGGAGTGGAGTGGCCGACCGGAAGGCCGCCGCCACGACGGCTCGTTGCAACCGGCCTGGAGGCCCTTGCGTTTCATCGCAAGCGCGGACCTCGAGGGTCTGCGATCCGATGGAGACCGACCATGGCTTTGGCTTCGATGCGTTTAGGGCTGGCGGCCCTGTTGGCGCTGGGCGGCGCGAACATCGCCCACGCCCAGTCCGATGACCAAGCGCAACAGACCTACCAGGAACAACAGGAACAGTACCAACATCAGCAGCAGGACCAGCAGGACGCCCAGGACAACTACCAGGCCGCTCAGGCCCGGTATCATGACCAGCAGGCCGCCTACGCCGGCCAGCGCCACGCCTATGACCGCGCCCGGGACCGCTATAGGCGCGATCGCGCGGCCTATGATGACGAATACGGTCCCGGTGCGTTTGAACGCTACTACCGCGACCGTCCCGAAGCCTATGACGATCGCTACGGCCCGGGCGCCTATGAGCGCGATTTCGGCGCCCCGCCGCAGCCCTACTAGTCGACCATGAAGCGGTAGCCGACCCCCGGCTCGGTGACCACATAACGGGGGTTGGCCGGGTCGGCCTCCAGCTTCTGGCGCAGATGGCCGACGAAGACGCGCAGATACTGCACGTCCTCGACATTGGCCGGGCCCCAGACGGCGGTGAGTAGCTGGCGATGGGTCAGCACCTTGCCGCCGCCGGCGGCCAGGTGCGCCAAAAGGTCGTATTCTCGCGGCGACAGCCGCACCGGTTCGCCGCCGCGGCTGATCAGGCGCTTGACCAGGTCGATCTCGATATCGCCGGCGCGGATCAGGGCCGGCGCGCCGGCGCGGTTCAGCGCATGGCGCATGGCGACGCGCAGGCGCGCGAGCAGCTCGCCGACATGGAAGGGCTTTTCCACATAGTCGTCGGCGCCCAGGTCCAGGGCCTCGATCTTCTCCATCTCCATGTCGCGCGCCGACAGGATGATGATCGGTCCCTCGTAGAAGGACCGGGCGCGGATCAGGGCCTGCTTGCCGTCTAGGTCGGGCAGGCCGAGGTCGAGCACCACGGCGGCCGGCGGCCGGTTGGCGATGGCGGCCAGGCCGTCAGCGGCGGTTTCCGCCCGCATCGGCTCATAGCCGGCCGCTTCAAGGGCGGGACCCAGGAAGCGGTGGATCTGCGGCTCGTCGTCGATGACCAGGATGCGGGGCTTGTGCGCGGACATGGGTAACCAGAGCAGGGCGATCAAAGCAGAAGCCGGTGGGTGGGCGTCGCCTTGGGCAGGCTGATTAGGATGCGGGTGCCGCGTCCGCCGATGAGCGGGCTCGCCGCCGCGATCCGCCCGCCCATGGCCTCGATGAAGCCCTTGGCGATGGAAAGGCCAAGGCCGGCGCCCTTGTTGCGGTCGCCCCGGGTGCGGTCGGAAGGCTCTTCCAGCCGGCGGAACTTCTCGAAGATGCGTTCGATGTCGCTCTGCGGAATGCCGGGACCCTCATCCTCGATCGAGATCACCACATTGCCGCGGTCCTCATAGGCGGCGACGTCGATCGCCGAGCCGTCGGGACTGTAGGCGATGGCGTTTTCCAGGATGTTGACGATGGCCTGTTCGAGCAGGCCCGGATCGGTCTCGACCGAGGTCAGCTCGTGGGGAAAGTCGCGGCTTGGTTTGCGGTTTTCGAGCCGGCGGCTGACGCGGGTGATGGCCCCGGCCAGCACCTCGCGTACGTCGGTCCATTCCGAGCGGGTCTTCAGCGCCCCGCCCTCCAGCCGGGTCATGTCGAGCAGATCGCCGACATAGCGGTTCAGCCGCTCGGCCTCCTCGCGGATGCTGATCAGAAGGTCGCTGCGCACCTCGGGTTTCAGCGTCTTGCCATAGTCAATCAGGGTGGTGGCGGAGCCCATGACGGTGGCCAGCGGCGTGCGCAGATCGTGGCTGATCGAGTTCAGCAGCGCCGCGCGCAGCTTGTCGGAGCGGCGTAGCGCCTCGTTCTCGACCGTGGCCGCGGCCAGTTCGGCGCGCTCCAGCGCCACGGCGCCCTGGTCGAGCATGGCGGAAACCAGCCGTTCCTCGTCAGCGCCCGCGGTCTCGCTGACCTCGACTCCGGCGACGCCGGCGCGGCCGCGCACGCCGACCAACGGCCGGAAGGTCCAGCCGACCTGGGGCAGGGTGCCGGTGCCGGTTCCGGCCGGCTCGCCCTTGTCCCAGGCCCAGCGCGCGGCGGTGAGCGCGCCAGTGGTCAAGAGTACCGTTGTGGGTGCGCCGGCCACCTGCACCAGGTCCTCGCCCTTGGGCAGCAGCACCACCGCGCGACCGCCAGCGGCGGCCGAGGCCTGCTCGGCCAGGGCCTGGGCGGTCTCATCTTGGGTCGAGGCGGCGGAGAGCCGGCGGCTGGCGGCCAAGAGCGCGGTGACCGCCGAGGCGCGCTGGGCGGAAAGCTGCGCCTGGTCGCGCACGCGGCCGGACAGCCAGCCGGTCGCCCCGGCGACGGCGATGAAGATGGCGAAGGTGAAGACGTCGGTGGCGTGGCCGATCACCAGCGAAAAGCGCGGTTCGAGGAAGAAATAGTTGTAGGTGAGGATGGCCAGGCCCGCCGCGGCCAGTGCCGGTCTAAGCCCGTAGGCTAGGCCCGCGCCCAGCACGCTGGCGAGGAAGATCATGGCCAGGTCCGCTCCGGTCGAATAGGAGTCGAGAACAAAGGCGACGCCGTTGGCGATCGTGACCAGGACCACCGCCGCCAGATAGCCGCGCCACCAATGAGGCGGCCGCTTTGGCGCGGTCTCGGCCGGCGCCGTGCGTTCGTCGGGAGCCCCGGCGGTGACGAAGTGCAGGGCGGCCCCACCGGAACGTCGCAGCAGCGCATTGGCCAGCGAGCGGCCGGTCAGCATGCGCCAGCGGCTGTCGTGCGACTTGCCGACGACGATCTGGGTGACGTTGTTGCGCCCGGCGAAGGCCAGCACCGCGTCCGGCAGGTCGTCGCCGGTCAGCACCACGCTGGCGCCGCCGAGCTGTTCCGCCAACTTCAGCGCCTCGGTCACTCGGCGCGCGGCTTGCGGGTCGCGGTTGGGGCGATTCGGCCGCTCCACATTGGCGACGGTCCACGGCGCGTTCATCAGGTCGGCCAGCCGCCGGCCCGCCCGCACCAGGGCGCTGGACATGCCGTCGCCGGCGATCAGCACCAGAATCCGTTCGCCCGCCGCCCAGGGCCCCTCGATGCCTTGGCGGCGCATGGCGTCGACCATCTGGTCGTCTACCGTCTGGGCGGCGCGGCGCAGCGCCATCTCGCGCAGAGCGGTGAGGTTTTCCGGCTTGAAGAAGTTGGTAGCGGCCACCCGCGCCGTTTCCGGCACATAGACCTTGCCGGCGACCAGCCGCTTGCGCAGTTCGTCGGGCGTGATGTCCACCACCTCGATCTCGTTGGCGGCCGAGAGCGCCGAGTCCGGCACCGTCTCGCGCACCCGTACGCCGGTGATCTTCCAGACCACGTCGACCAGGCTCTCCAGGTGCTGGACGTTCAGGGTGGTCCAGACGTCGATCCCGGCCTCGAGCAGTTCCTCGACGTCCTGCCAGCGTTTGGGATGGCGTGAACCGGGCGCATTGGTGTGGGCGTATTCGTCGACCAGCAGCAGCTGGGGCTTGCGGGCCAGGGCGCCGTCGAGGTCGAATTCCATCAGCTGGCGACCGCGATGCTCGATCGGCTGGCGCGGCATGACCTCCAGGCCCGCGGTCATAGCCTGTGTGTCCTTGCGGCCGTGGGTTTCGACGACGCCAACCACCACATCGACGCCTTCGCTCTCGCGCCGCTTGCCGGAGGTGAGCATCTCGTAGGTCTTGCCCACGCCCGGCGCCATGCCGAGATAGACCCGAAGGCGTCCACGCCCCTGCCGCTTGGCTTCGGCTAGCAGCGCGTCCGGGTCGGGTCGGGTTGGCGCATCCTGGTTCATCAAGCCTTAGGTTGGGCCACGGGATAGCGCGCGTCGAGAGCCCTATTGACGGCGAGCACGTTCACACGCGGCTCGCCGAGGAAGCCGAGCGTCGGCTGTGCGGTATTGGCGTCGATGACGGCCAGGACTTCCGACACCGTCGCACCGCGACGGCCGGCGATGCGGTCGGCCTGCAGGTGGGCGTTCGCTGGCGAGACGTCGG
>DASQSO010000445.1:0-3281 GCA_035642335.1 Caulobacteraceae bacterium | reverse complement strand
TCGCGCGCGGTGGTCGACCTCTTGGAAGCCGCCGACCCGATCGAAGGCGACTATCTGCTCGAGGTCTCCAGCCCAGGCGTCGACCGGCCGCTGACGCGGCTGAAGGATTTCGAAACCTACGAAGGCTTCGAGGCCCGCCTGGAGCTCGACCGGCTCGCGAACGGCCGCAAGCGCTTCAAGGGCGAACTGGCCGGGGTCGAGGACGACAATGTCGCCATTGACCTGGATGGCGAGGAGGACACCACCCTGATTCCCTTCGCCTGGATCACCGAGGCCAAGCTCGCCCTGACCGACAAGCTGCTCAAGCACGGCGCCGACCAGCGCGCCGCCAGACTTCAGCGCGAAGACCCGCTTCAACACGAACAGGCGTCCACCGACGCAAACCCGGAGTAGACCCATGGCCCTCAGCGGCATTTCCGCCAACCGGCTCGAACTTCTGCAGATCGCCGACGCCGTCGCGCGCGAGAAGTCCATCGAGCGTGAGATCGTCATCGAAGCCATCGAGGAGGCCGTCCAGAAGGCCGCCCGCAGCCGCTACGGCGCCGAGCACGACATCCGCGTCCACATCGACCAGAAGACCGGCGAGACCACGATCACCCGCATCGTCACGGTGGTGGACGACGAGGAGCTGATCGAAAACACCTACGCCTTCAAGAGTCTGGCTGACGCCAAGCTGGACGACAAGGACGCCTTCGTCGGCAAGACCTACGAAGAGGTCCTGCCGCCGTTCGAATTCGGCCGGGTGCAGACCCAGATGGCCCGGCAGGTGGTGACGGGGAAGGTCCGCGACGCCGAGCGCGAGCGTCAGTTCGAAGAATTCAAGGATCGTGTCGGCGAGATCGTCAACGGCTCGGTCAAGCGGGTCGAGTACGGCAATATCGTCGTCGACCTGGGCCGCGGCGAAGGCGTCGTGCGCCGCGACCAGGCCATCCCGCGCGAGAACTTCCAGGTCGGTGACCGGATCCGCAGCTACATCTACGACGTGCGGCGCGAGGCCAAGGGCCCACAAATCATGCTGTCCCGCGCCCACGGCGGCTTCATGGCCAAGCTGTTCGCGCAGGAGGTGCCGGAGGTCTATGACGGGGTGATCGAGATCCGCGCCATCGCCCGCGATCCCGGCAGCCGCGCCAAGATGGCGGTGGTCTCCAATGACAGCTCCATCGATCCCGTCGGCGCCTGCGTCGGCATGCGCGGCAGCCGCGTGCAGGCGGTGGTGGCCGAGCTGCAAGGCGAGAAGATCGACATCATCCCCTGGTCGCCGGACGAGGCTGCCTTCCTGGTCAACGCCCTCGCCCCGGCCGAAGTCTCCAAGGTGGTGATGGACGAGGAGGACGAGCGGGTCGAGGTGGTGGTGCCTGACGAGCAGCTGTCTCTGGCCATCGGCCGACGCGGGCAGAACGTCCGTCTTGCCAGCCAGCTGACCGGTTGGCAGATCGACATCATGACCGAGAGCCAGGAGAGCGAGCGCAGGCAGCGCGAGTTCGCCGAGCGCACCCAGCTCTTCCAGGAAGCCCTGGATGTGGATGAGGTCATCGCCCAGCTGCTGGTCACCGAGGGCTTCGCCACGGTCGAGGATGTCGCCTATGTGGACGCCTCGGAAATCGCCGCCATCGAGGGCTTCGGCGAGGACACCGCCGAGGAGCTGCAGGCCCGCGCCCGCGACTTCCTGGAAAAGGAGGCCGCCGAATACGACGAGAAGCGCCGCGAACTTGGCGTCGAGGACGGCCTTTTGGAAATCGAGGGCGTCACCTTGCCGATCAGCGTCGCGCTGGGCGAGGGTGAAGTGAAATCGGTCGAGGATCTGGCCGGCCTGGTCCCCGACGATCTGCGCGGTTGGTTCGAAAGCAAGGACGGCGAACGGGTGCGCGAGCCGGGCATCCTGGAAAGCTTCGCCCTGACGCCGGAAGCCGCCGAGGCGCTGATCATGCGCGCCCGCGTGGCCATGGGTTGGATCGAGCCGGAGCCGGAGGCCGAGGAGATGATCGACGGCGAGTTCTCCGACGACGAGCCGGCCCTGGCCGACGCGGGCGAGAGCGCCTGATCTGACCCCCGTCCCCGCCCTGACCCATGCCATCGCCCATCGCGAACGCCGCGACCTGGTCTCCGGCGAGGTGATGGAGGAGTCCAGGCTGATCCGCTTCGTCGTTGGGCCGGAAGGGGCGGTGACTCCGGACCTCGCCTGCAAGCTGCCGGGGCGCGGCCTCTGGGTGGCGGCGACCCGGAGCGCGCTCGAGACGGCGGCGGCCAAGGGCGGCTTCTCGCGCGTGGCCAAGACCAAGGTCGCCGCCGGCTCGGGCCTGGCCGATCTGGTCGAGCGCCTGCTGGCCGCCCGGATTTTGGCCGGCCTCGGCCTTGCGCGCCGCGCTGGCGCGCTTACCTCCGGTTTCGAGAAGGTTCGCACCGCCGTCCAGGCGGATAAGGCGGCATGGCTGATCGAGGCCACGGACGGCGCCGCGGACGGACGGCGCAAGCTTATCGGCCTTGCCGAAAGGCGTCCCAACCCGCCCCGCGTTCTCGCCGCCTTCAGCGCCGGCGAATTGGGTTTGGCCTTGGGGGGCGAAAATGTGATACACCTCGCCTTCCTTGCGGGACGTGGGGCCGAGCGCTGGACAGTCGATGTCGAGCGATTTTCTGGCTTTCGTCCGCTCCTTCCTCAGAGTTGGCGCGAGGAGCCTTGAATGTGAGGCGGGACGGCCCTGGCCGCTCCGCCCTCGTTCGCCTATGGACGCGCAATGCAACCCATGCGCCCGATCCTTAAGTCGGGGCCGGGCAGGTTTTGAGTAACGGATGAGCGACGCCAACGACGACAATAACAATCGAGCCGGCGGCGGACGCGCGCCCCTGACGCTGAAGCCGCGCCCCGGCGCGGTCAGCGCCGGCACTGTGAAGCAGAGCTTCAGCCACGGCCGCTCGAAGACTGTCGTGGTCGAGACCAAGCGCCGCCGCGTCGATGCGCCCGCGAGCGCCGGCGGCCTTGGCGGGCCATCGGCGGCGGAAAAACGCGCCGCGCTCGACGTTCGGCCGCGCGAGACCCCTGCCGCCACGACGCCGCGGCCGGCCGTGGCCGCCAGCCCTAGCCTCAATCTCTCGGCTGAAGAACTGCAAGCCCGCCAGCGCGCCATCGAGGCCGCGCGCATCGCCGCCGAGCGGCGCGAAGCCGACACCGTCAAGGAACAGGCCACCCGCGCCGCCGAGGAAACACGCCGCCGCGAGGCCGAAGCCGCCGCCGCGAAACCGGCCACCCCTGTCGCCGAAGCCGCTGCTCCCGCTCCCGCCGCCGA
>DASQSO010000444.1:0-9593 GCA_035642335.1 Caulobacteraceae bacterium | reverse complement strand
ACGGCATCCTCAATACCGAGGCGGACGCGCTGGCGAGCTCGCCGCCGCAGGAGCTGAGCCAGCGGATCGACGCGGCCCTGGCGCTTGACGACGACAAGACCAGCGTGTTCGCCCTGTTCTCAGCCGACGGGACCTGGATCGCCGGAAACCTGCGCGCCGCGCCGCCGGCCCTGCGCGTCGGCGGCCGCCCCGTGGAGATTTCCCCCACCCCGACATTTCCAGCCAACGCCCGCCTGATCGCGCGCAGCCTGCCGTCCGGCGACGAACTGGTGGTGGGGCGGGACGTCAACCAGCTGCGGGAAATCCGACGGATCATCGCCTCGGCGCTGATCTGGAGCGGCGTCCTGATCATCCTGGTCGGCCTGGCCTGCGGCACGGCGCTCAGCATCGGACCGCTGCAGCGGTTGCGCACCCTGCAGGCCGCCGGCCGCGACATCGCCGGCGGCAACCTCAAGCGCCGGATGCCGACCAGCAATCGGCGCGACGAACTGGATATGTTCGCCGCCACCGTCAACTACATGATGGACGAGGTCGAGAGGCTAATGTCGGAGGTCAAGGGATCGACCGACACCATCGCCCACGACCTGCGCACGCCGCTGACCCGCGCCCGCGCCCAGCTGCACCGCATCCGGCAGGGCCCGACCATCGAGCCCGAGGACATCGCCCGGGTGACCGCCGAGATCGACGAGGTGCTCGAGCGGTTCCGCGCCCTGCTGCGCATCTCCGAGCTGGAGGTCAGGGAACGCCGCGCCAGCTTTGCTCCCGCCGACCTGGCCGACATCGTCGAACGAGTGGTCGATCTCTATCAGCCCCTGGCCGAGGCCAAGGGGGTCAGGCTGTCCGCCGGCGAGCGCCGTCGGGTGACGGTGGAAGCCGACCCCAAGCTTCTGTTCGAGGCGATCAGCAACCTGGTGGACAACGCGATCAAGTTCACCGGCGACGGCGGCGTGGTCGAGGTGCGCCTGGGTCGAGATCCGGCCCGGCCGGAGATCATCGTCCGGGACAACGGCCCCGGCATTCCGGCCGGTGAACAAACGGCGGTGCTGCAGCGCTTTTATCGCGGCCAACGCGACCGGCTGACGTCCGGCTCGGGCCTGGGGCTCAGCATCGTCGCGGCCATCATGCGGCTGCACGGATTCGAACTCGTCCTGCGCGACGCCCAGCCCGGCCTGGAGGCGGTGATCGCGTGCCGGTCGGCGGACATGGCCTTCTGAAAACAGCTTGCTGATTGACGATCGCGGGAGCGTGAAACATTATTCACTGGTTCGAGGCGGTCGCATCAGTAGCTTCCACCCCGTCGGACGCCGTCGCTCAATTCCCCGACATTCCCCCTCTCGGGGCGACGGCGCCTCGACGCTTATCAGGACAGCCGCGGAGTTTCTTCGATGGTGGCGATCGTGCGGCTGGCGCTGCGACGGCCATACACCGTCTTCGTGCTGGCCCTGCTCATCGTCCTCATCGGCCCGCTGGCGGCGGTGCGGACCCCCACCGACATCTTCCCCGACATCAGGATCCCGGTGATCGCGGTGGTGTGGACCTATCGCGGCCTGCCGCCCGACGACATGTCCGGACGGGTGATCTACTATTACGAGCGACAGCTCAGCTCGAGCGTCAACGACATCGAGCACATCGAGAGCCAGTCCCTGCCGGGCATCGGAATCGTGAAGATCTTCTTCCAGCCCGGCGTCGATATCCGCACCGCGACCGCCCAGGTCACCTCGCTCTCGCAGACCGTGCTGAAGCAGATGCCGCCGGGGATCACGCCGCCGCTGATCCTCAACTATAACGCCTCGACCGTGCCGATC
Organism: Caulobacteraceae bacterium; assembly: GCA_035642335.1. Classification (GTDB taxonomy): domain Bacteria; phylum Pseudomonadota; class Alphaproteobacteria; order Caulobacterales; family Caulobacteraceae; genus Poindextera. Next base: position 7,788 of record DASQSO010000444.1, on the reverse strand, counting down.
CTGCAGCTGGCCCTGTCCAGTCCTGTGCTGACCGAGCAGCGGCTGTTCGACACCGGCCAGAATTTCATCCGCCCCTCCCTTGCTTCGGTGGCCGGGTCGTCGGTCCCGACGCCCTATGGCGGCAGAGAACGGCAGATCCAGATCGATCTGAATCCGCAAGCGCTGCAGGGCAAGGGTCTGTCCGCGCAGGACGTTGGCGCGGCCCTCTCGGCCCAGAACCAGATCGTCCCGGCCGGCACCGCCAAGATCGGCGGCTTCGAATACAACATCAAACTCAACGACAGCCCCGAGGCCATCGACGCGCTGAACGACCTGCCGATCAAGACGGTGAACGGCGCAACCATCTACATCCGCGACGTCGCCCATGTCCGCGACGGCTATCCGCCCCAGCGCAGCGAGGTGCGGGTCGACGGCCACCGTTCGGTGCTGATGAGCGTACTAAAGAGCGGCTCGGCCTCGACTCTCGCCATCATCGCCGGGGTCAAGGCGGCGCTGCCGAAGCTGCAGGAGGCGTTGCCGCCGTCGCTGCATATCGCCTTTCTGAACGACCAATCGCTGTTCGTGAAGGCGGCCATTTCCGGCGTCGTCAAGGAAGGCGTCATCGCCGCGGCCCTGACCAGCCTGATGATCCTGCTGTTCCTGGGCTCATGGCGCTCGACCGTCATCATCGCCACCTCGATCCCGCTGGCGGTGCTGTCGTCGGTGGCGGCGCTCTCGGCGCTCGGCCAGACCCTGAACATCATGACCCTGGGTGGGCTGGCCCTGGCCGTCGGCATCCTGGTCGACGACGCCACGGTAACCATCGAGAACATCAACTGGCACCTCGAGCAGGGCAAGGAGGTCCATAACGCCATCCTCGACGGGGCGCAGCAGATCGTCACCCCGGCCTTCGTCTCGCTGCTGTGCATCTGCATCGTCTTCGTGCCGATGTTCTTTTTGCAAGGGATCGCCGGCTTCCTGTTCGTGCCCATGGCCGAGGCGGTCGTGTTCGCCATGATCGCCTCTTTCGTCCTGTCGCGGACCTATGTCCCGGTCCTGGCCATGTACCTGCTGAAGGCCCATCATCACGACGGCCACGCCGAATACCTGATGGAACCGCACGGCCATGGCGCGCCGCCGAAACGGTCGCTCAATCCGCTGGCGCGCTTCCAGCACGGTTTCGAGGAGCGGTTCTCGCGCATCCGCGACGGCTATCGGGACGTGCTGGAGACGGCGCTGCGGCATCGTGCGATCTTCATCGCCGGTTTTTTGGGGTTCGTGGCGCTCTCGTTCGGCCTCATGCCGTTCCTCGGCGAGAACTTCTTCCCAGCGGTGGATTCCGGCGCGATCATCCTGCATGTGCGCGCGCCGGTCGGTACGCGCATCGAGGACACCGCCGCCGAGTTCGACCACGTCGAGCAGGACATCCGCGATACGATCCCGCCGAAGGAACTGGACATCATCGTCGACAATATCGGCCTGCCAGTCAGCGGCATCAACCGCGCCTACAGCAACACCGGCGGCATCGGACCCCAGGACGGCGATATCTACGTCACTCTGAACAAGCATCACCGGCCGACCGCCCTATATGTCCGCACCCTGCGCGAGCGGCTGCCGCGGGCCTTCCCCGGCTCGACCTTCTCCTTCCTTCCGGCCGACATCATCAGCCAGATCCTCAACTTCGGGGCCCCGGCGCCGATCGACCTGCAGGTCGCCGGCCCCAACCGCGAGCAGAACGAGGCCTATGCCTTCGAGCTGCTGGGCAGGCTGAAGACCATTCCGGGCATCGCCGACGCGCGGCTGCAACAGTCGTCGCACTATCCCGAGTTCAAGGTCGCGATCGACCGGACCCGCGCCGACCAGTTGGGCCTGACCGAGAACAACGTCACCAACACCCTGGTGACCACCCTCTCCGGCAGCTTTCAGACCGCGCCAGCCTTCTGGCTGAATCCGCGCAACGGGGTCTCCTACCCGATCGTCATCCAGAGCCCGCAGCAGGATGTGGATTCGCTGTCGGCGCTGCAGAACATCCCGATCACCGCCGGCAAGCCGGGCGACATGCAGGTGCTGGGCGGCCTTGGGACCATCACCCGCGAGGATTCCGACGCGGTCGTGTCGCACTACGCGATCCAGCCATCGTTCGACCTCTACGCCGCGACCCAGGGCCGCGACCTGGGCGGCGTCTCCCGCGACATCGCCAAGCTGATAAAAACAACCGCCGGCGATCTGCCCAAGGGAGCCACCGTCACCCTGCGCGGCCAAGTCACCACCATGAACAGCGCATTCGCCGGCCTGTCCTTCGGCCTGGTCGGAGCGATCGTGCTGATCTACCTGATCATCGTCGCCAATTTTCAGTCCTGGATCGACCCGTTCGTCATCGTCACCGCCCTTCCCGCGGCCCTGGCCGGCATCGTCTGGATGCTGTTCACGACCGGGACACCGCTTTCCGTGCCCGCCTTGACCGGCGCCATCATGTGCATGGGCGTCGCCACCGCCAACTCCATCCTGGTGGTCAGCTTCGCGCGCGAGCGGCTGGACCACGGCGGCGACGCGGTGCTGGCGGCCCTGGAGGCCGGCTTCAGCCGTTTTCGCCCGGTGCTGATGACCGCGCTGGCCATGATCATCGGCTTGTCGCCCATGGCGCTCGGCCTCGGCGAGGGCGGCGAACAGAACGCGCCGCTGGGCCGCGCCGTGATCGGCGGGCTGCTCTTCGCCACGGTGGCCACCCTGATCTTCGTGCCCGTCGTCTTCAGCCTTGCTCACCGGCGCCAGCCAGAGCCCGAGCCCAATCCGCGGGCTGGGCCCCAGCCTGGGCCGATCCCCGGAGAAGCCTATGCCCACTGAGTCCACGGCGGACGCCACGCCCGAGGAGATGCCGCGCGAGCCGCCGCGATGGTTGAAGCCCACCCTCTATATCGGCGCGGGCCTGGCCATCCTGATCGTCGTGGTCGGCCTGCTCGGCCGGGTCTTCGCCAGCCAGGCCGTGAAGACCTGGACCAGCACCCAGGCCGTGCCGATCGTCCAGGTCATCCACGCCACCGAGGACACCGGCAGCCAGTCCCTGGTGCTGCCCGGCGCCGTGCAGGCCTTCTACGACGCCTCGATCCACGCCCGGGTCAACGGCTACCTGAAGCGCTGGTACCTGGACATCGGCGCGCCGGTGAAGGCCGGCCAGCTGCTCGCCGACATCGACACCCCGGAGTTGGACCAGCAGCTGGTCCAGGCCAAGGCCGATCTGGCCACGGCGGTCGCCAACCAGCGGCTGGCCCAGACCACCGCAACACGCTGGACCGGCCTTTTGACCAAGGACGCCGTTTCGCAACAGGAGACCGACGAGAAGACCGGCGATCTGGCCGCCAAGATCACGATCGTCAACGCAGCCAAGGCCAATGTCGAGCGGCTCGAGGCGCTGGAAGGCTTCAAGCGGATCGTCGCCCCCTTCGACGGGGTAGTCACGTCGCGGACCACCGACATCGGCCAGCTGATCGCCGCCGGCGCGCCGGCCGATCCGGGCCTGTTCACCGTTTCCGAGGTCAATCGCCTGCGCATCTACGTGGAGGCGCCGCAGAGCTATTCGGCCGAGCTGAAGCCGGGGATGACCGCGATGCTGACGGTGCCGGAACACCCCGGCCAGGCCTTCCAGGCGGCGCTGGTCACCACCTCCAACGCCGTCAGCGTCCAGTCGGGGACCCTGCAGGTCGAGCTGCAGATCGACAACGCCTCCGGCCAGCTCAAGCCCGGCGACTACGCCCAGGTCAGTTTCGCCCTGCCGGCGTCCACCACCACCGTCCGCGTACCGGCGAGCGCGCTGATGTTCCGCCAGAAGGGCCTGGCCGTCGCCACGGTCGGCCCGAACAACCGGGTGGTCATAAAATACGTCACCATCGGCGTCGACCAAGGGCCCTTCGTCGACCTGGCGGCCGGCCTTGGCGTCTCCGACCGGGTGATCGACAATCCACCCGACTCGATCGGCGCCGGCGACCTCGTGCGGGTCGCCAGCGCCGCCGCGCCCGGCGCGAACGCGGCGAAGGGGAGCTAACCGGTGCGCGCCGTCTCGATTGCCGGCCTCCTGGCCGCGCTGCTGGCGGCTGGCGGTTGTTCGCTCGCGCCCGCCTACCGACCGCCGCCGGTCGCCGTGCCGCCGGCGTTCAAGGAGGTGGGGCCGTGGACCGAGGCGACGCCGGCCGACACGATCGACCGTGGCGACTGGTGGAGCCTGTACGGCGATGCGCAGCTCGACACGCTGGAAGGCAGGATCGAGAAATCCAACCCGACCTTGGCCGAGGCCCTGGCCCGCTACGACCAGGCGCGGGCCTTCGCCGCCGAGGCCGCGGCGGGCGAGCTGCCGCGGATCGGCGTGGGGACCAGCGTCACCGCGGACCGTCAGTCGGACAACCGGCCCCTGCGCGGGGCGCACGAACCGGACTACTACGGCGCCGACACCGTCGGCGGCCAGGTCTCCTATGAGCTCGACTTCTGGGGCCGCATCCGCAACCTGGTCGCCGCCGGCAAGGCCGAGGCCCAGGCCAGCGCGGCGGACCTGGAGACCGTGCGCCTCAGCCTCCAGGCCGAACTGGCCGACGACTATGTCAACCTGCTCGGCCTGGACGCCGAGGCGCGGCTGCTGGGCGACACGGTCCAGGCCTATACGCGGGCTCTGAATCTGACCGAAGACCGGCACGGCGGCGGCATCGCCTCCGGCCTGGACGTCGGGCGGGCGCAGACCCAGCTCCAGATCGTCCGCGCCCAGGTTTCCGACATCGCCGCCCAGCGCGCCCTCTTTGAACACGCCATCGCCAGCCTGGTCGGCGAGCCGGCGTCGAGCTTCTCCCTGCCCGCGTCAACCGCGGCGCTCACCCTGCCCAACGTCCCCGTCGGCGTACCCTCGGCCCTCTTGCAGCGCCGCCCCGACATCGCCGCCGCCGAGCGCCGGGCCTTCGCCGCCAACGCCGAGATCGGCGTCGCCAGGGCGGCCTTCTATCCGAACATCGACCTGACGGCGCTCGGCGGCTTCCAAAGTACGGCGCTGAGCAACTGGCTGAGCGCGCCAAACACCTATTGGACGCTGGGACCCTCTCTGGTGCTGCCGCTGTTCGAAGGGGGCCTTCGCCGCGCTCAACTCGCCGGCGCCAAGGCGAAATTCCAGCAGGAGAGCGCCGACTACCGCGCCCATGTCCTGCAGGGCTTTCAGGATGTCGAGGACAACCTCGCCCTGCTCAACCATCTGGCGACAGAGGCGAACGACCAAGCGTCCGCCGTCGCCGCGGCCGGGCGGACCGAGGACTTGGCGCTGAGCCGCTACCGGGCCGGCGCGGTCAACTATCTGGAGGTGGTCACCGCCCAGACCGCCGCGCTGGACGCCGAACGCACGGCCCTGGACATCGAGGGGCGGCGGCTCGAGGCCAGCGTCGGGCTGATCCGCGCGCTCGGCGGTGGCTGGAACGCAACCGACCTACCGTCCTCCGCCAAGGCCGCTTCGCTGCACGGCTGAGGCCGAAGAAAATCTGACAGGACCCACAACCTTTTTGGTTCCCCAGGCGTAGTCGCCCGCCATTATACCCATCATAACGATGGGGTTACGGGGTTTATGATGAGCGGTCGATCGAACAGATTGCGGAGGGGGCTCTTCGTTACGACGCTCCTCGCGTCGCTGGCGCTGGGATCCGGTCAGGCCCTCGCCGCCGATCAACCCACATCGGCTTCATCCGACACAGACGCATTGCGCGCACAGGTCGTCGAGCTGACAAAACTCGTACAATCGCTTTCTCAGCGAGATCAGCAACAGATCGAGGCGCTCGCGGCTCAGGTTAAGGCCCTGCAAGCGCGGTTGGCGCGGGAGGAGGCCGCGAAACCGTCCGATCAGACCGCCGCCTCGCGCGCGGAACAGAACGCCAGCGGGCATTTCAACCTTCAGGGGACGCAGCGCTCGACCAACGCGCAGACGGCGCAGCCCCGGATCATCCAGAACGAGACCCATCGCTTCGCGCTGCAAAGCGCCGACGGGCAATACTCGATCGGGCTGACCGGCGATGTCCAGTTCGACAGCGGCGCCTATCTCAACTTCCATCCCGATTCCCGGTTTGTCGGACCCCAGGAGCTGTCGAACGGCATCAACGCCCGCCGCGCCCGCATCGGCGTCGCCGGCACGGCGGCCGGAAACTGGGCCTACGCCCTGGTCTACGATTTCGGCAATTCGTCCGACCAGACGCCGAGGGGCATCGAGACCGCTCAGCTGATCTATACCGGCCTGGCCGGGGCGGCGTTCGAGATCGGGTATTCGAACACCTATTTCACCCTCGATCAGGCCACCAGCTCCAACGACACCCTGTTCCTGGAGCGCGCCTCGCCGTCGAATATCGCCACCAACTTCAATGCCGGAGACGCCCGTTCAAACGCCGGCGTCCGGTTCTTCGGCGATCGTTATTGGGTGGGCGCCTATGTAACCGGACCCGCGAGCGGAGATTCCCACACCCTGACCGGCGAGCGATTCGGCGCCTACCAGCGCGTGGCCGTTCAGGCGTTGAAAGGCGACGACTATTCACTGCACCTGGGCGTCGGCGTCGACGAGCTTCTGCAAGCGCCCAATTCCGGCAACGGCACAGCCAATGCGCTCACCCTGAGCGACCCGCCCGAGCTGCGGATCGATCCCACCGCCTTCCTGAACACCGGCGCGATCGGCACGCTGGCGAGCCCGGTGACCGGCGGTTACGTCCTCGACATCGAGACCGCCGCGACCTTCAAGAACCTGTTCTGGCAGGGGGAATACTATCACTATCAAGTCGACCGGCGGGGCCTCGCCAACGCCGACTTCGACGGGGCGTACGGACAGGTCAGCTGGACCCTGACCGGCGAGAGTCACAACTATAACCCCCAGGCCGGGGCCTACTACCGGATTGTCCCGACCCATCCGTTCAACCCGTCGCAAGGCGGTTGGGGCGCGTGGGAAGTGGCGGCGCGGGTCAGCTACGTCAACCTGGACAGCAATTTCCTGCCCGGAGAATCGCTCGCCACGACGCCCGGCGCGGTCGATGGCGGCAAGCAGCTCGGCTATTCGCTCGCGCTGAACTGGTACCCCAACGACCTGATCCGATTCACGTTGGACTATGACAACGTCAACTATCAGAAAATCAACGGCGTCGTCGTGAAGGGGGCGCCGCTTGGCTCTCCCGTCGGCGCGAGGTTCGACTCGATCTCGTTGCGGGCCCAGGTCGCCTATTGAGGCGAGCTTCATCGGACGGCGCGCCGGAGGGCTACGCGGATCGCCGACGGCGCCCTACCTCTGATCCAGGGACAGCGGCAAGGGCCTGGCGGGCGTCAATCGGCGCCGTAGCTCTCGATCAGCTCATAGACCTTGTCGCGGTCCAGCCCGTTGGCTGGCGCGGCCTGAAGTTGTTGCTCCGCCTCGAACGACCAGGGGGTCGGCGCGTCGCGAGCCAGCATCGCCGCCTCCGCCGCGGTGCGGATCTCGGGATCGCTCAGGCCGTCGAAGGAGGTTTCCGCCGGCGGCGCCGTGTCCACCGCGGTGACCGTCGCGTCCAACGACCGGGGCGTCGAGTCGCTGGCGGTGATCTTGTAGTCGCCGGCCGCGAGGTTCACGCCGGAGAGGAGCACGTCGTGGTCGCTGCTGGTCTGCGAGGCGACGACGGCGTCGCGAGCATCGCGCACCTCGACCTTGTAGGGCGCGGTGCCGCCAACCAGTCGCACCAGGAGAGCGCGGTCACCGGCGTGAACCTGCTGCCCACCGGTCACCAGGGATGGCAGAGCAAAGCCGAAATCGTCACCGGCGCCCTTCAGGCGGACGTTCCAGGG
>DASQSO010000443.1:0-5086 GCA_035642335.1 Caulobacteraceae bacterium | reverse complement strand
CGCCCGCGACGCCCGCATCCTGACGAACGGCGGCTTTTCGCTGGCCCGCGTCCTGCCGGTGGACCAGTTCCTCTGGTCGCCGCACGTCGAGCTGGTTGGGGTGTTCATCCGTTAGCCGAACAGCTCCAACTGGTTCGGATCGGCCGAGGGGCGCTGGAAGAGGCCGACGTCCATGGGCGGGAACGGCCGGTCGAGGCCGAGCTTGCGCGCGGCGAGGCGAAAGCGGGTGGCGATCAGCTCGGCCACCGGGCCTTCGCCACGCATGCGCTTGGTCCATTCCGGATCGTAGTCCCTGCCGCCGTGGGTCTGGCGCACCAGAGACATGACCCGCTTGGCCCGGTCCGGCCGTTCGGCCTCCAGCCATTCGCGGAACAGGTCCTTGATCTCCCGAGGCAGCCTCAGCATCGTGAAATAGGCCTGCGTGGCGCCGGCCTCGGCGCCTCGCCGCAGCACCGCCTCCATTTCGTGGTCGTTCAGGCCCGGAATCGTCGGCGCGAAGCCGATCAGGGTTGGAATCCCGGCGGCGGCGAGCTGGCGGATGGCGTCGATTCGGCGCTCGGGCGTCGAGGCTCTGGGCTCCATGGCCCGCGCCACCTTGCGGTCCAGCGAGGTCACCGAGACCGCGACGGCGGCCAGAGACTGGGCCGCCATCGGCGCCAGGATGTCGATGTCGCGGGTGACCAGGGCGTTCTTGGTGGTGATGCCGACAGGGTGCCTGTAGCGCGCCAGTACTTTCAGGATCTCGCGGGTGATCCGCAGCCTGCGCTCGATCGGCTGGTAAGGGTCGGTGTTGGCGCCCAGCTGGATGCGGGCCGGCTGGTAGCTGCGTTTGGCCAGCTCGCGTTCCAGAAGTTGGGCTGCTTCCGGCTTGAAGAACAGCTTAGTCTCGAAATCCAGCCCCGGCGACAGGCCCATATAGGCGTGGCTGGGTCGGGCGTAGCAGTAGATGCAGCCATGCTCGCAGCCGCGATAGGGGTTGATCGAGCGGTCGAAACCGATGTCGGGGCTGTCGTTGCGGCTGATGATCACCCGCGCCTTTTCCGCCGTCAGCGTGGTCGCCAGCCGCTCCGGCTCGCCGTCCTCTTCCGTCCAGCCGTCGTCGAAGGTCCCGCGCGTCAAGGCGTCGAAACGGCTTGAATCGTTGGAGCGGGCGGCGCGGCCGCGGGCGTTGACGGGGATGGACGGCATGGCGGCATCCTGGACCCATCACGAGAACACATCAAGAACATCTCTTGACGGCCCGGCGCAGTGCCGCTTGATGCCGGGCATGATCTCGGCGGTGATCGCGACCTTGAACGACGAAGCGCGGCTGGAGGCGACGCTGGCGGCGCTGACCGCGCCGGCGATCGACGGTTTCGTGCGCGAAGTGATCGTCGCCGACGCCGGCTCGACCGACGCAACCCTGGCCATCGCCGAGGAGGCCGGCGCCCGGATCGTGACGACCAAGGGCACGGCCGCGCTGGGTGAAGGTTGCGCGGCGGCGCGGCAACCTTGGTTTCTGTTGCTGAAAGCGGGAACCCGGCCGCAAGCCAGCTGGGAGCAGGCGGCCTGGCGGCACGTCAACGACCATTCCGACCGCGCCGGCTGGTTTCGGCTGTCGCTGAAGGCCGGCGGCCTGGAGGCGAGGGCGCTTGAGCTTCGCGCGGCGCTGGAGGCTGGGTTGTTCGGCCGGTTACGCGCCGAACAGGGGCTGCTGATTCCGCGCCGCCTGTTCGACGAGGCGCGCGAGTGGCGCCCCGGGCCAATCAGCCTGCCGCTGCGGCTTGGGCGCGGGGCCTTGCAGCCGCTGAATGCACGGATTCTGGCTTAGTCGCCCGCGGGTCGCTCGGGCCTGTCCAGCCGTTCGCTGAGCATCAGCAGATCCGCCCAGGCGCGTTTCTTCGCGGCCGGTTGGCGCAGCAGGAAGGCGGGGTGCAGGGTGGGGAGGGCCGGGAGGGTCAGCGCGCCGTCCGCGGAACTCCAGTCGAACCAGCGGCCGCGCAGGGCGAGGATGCCCTCCGGCCGCTGCAGCATGGCCTTGGCCGAGGCGCCGCCGGCCAGCAGCAGGAATCTGGGCTGAACCAGCGCGATGGCGCGCTCCAGGAAGGGCGCGCACACCAGCTGCTCCTGCGCCGTCGGATTGCGATTGCCGGACGGGCGCCAGAAGACCGTGTTGGTGATGAAGACCCGCTCGGCCAGGCCCGCCGCGCGGAGCATCTTGTCGAGCAGCTTGCCGGCGCGGCCGACGAAGGGCTGGCCTTGCGCGTCCTCGTCGGCGCCGGGCGCCTCGCCGATGACCATGATCGGCGCGTCGGCGATCCCACGCGAGACCACCGCCTGGCGCGCGCCCTCGAACTTCAGCCCGCAGCCGTCGAAGGCGGCGATGGCGGCGGCCAGCGCGGTCAGATCCTGAGCTTCTGCGGCCAGCCGCCGCGCCTCGGCGATGGCCCCCGAGACGTCGGCGCCGGCCGCCGCCGGCCTTGCCAGTGCATGGGCCGGGGAACGGACCGGCGCGGGCTGCGACCGCGCGCGCTCGGCGAGACGGTCCACCGGCTCGTCGGCGAAAGCTGTGTCGACGCCGGCCTCGGCCCAGAATCCGAGCAGGCTTTCCAGGGATCGCGCACCGGTTTCAGCCGTTTGCATCGGGGATCGCCCTTGACCGCTCATGGGTCAGCTTCCGATAAGTCCACTAAGGTTGCAACGCCGAGAAGGCGTGGGGCGCGAGGAACCAAGCCATGAGCGATGACATCGAACGCGAGGCGATGGAGTACGACGTCGTCATCGTCGGCGCCGGCCCGGCCGGGCTGGCGGCGGCCATTCGCCTGAAGCAGCTGTCGCCGGAGTTGACCGTCTCGGTGCTGGAAAAGGGCTCCGAGGTCGGCGCGCACATCCTCTCGGGCGCGGTGATCGATCCGATCGCGATGAACGAGCTCTTTCCCGACTGGAAGGAAAAAGGCGCGCCGCTGGAGACGGCGGTCACCGAGGACCGTTTCCTGTTCATTGGGCCACAGAGCGACCTGCCGCTGCCGGTCTTCGCCATGCCGCCCTTCATGCACAACCACGGCAACTACATCGCCTCGCTGGCAAATGTCTGCCGCTGGCTGGGGGCCCAGGCCGAAGAGCTTGGCGTCGAGGTCTATCCCGGCATGGCGGCCTCGGAGTTGGTGTTCGGCGACAAGGGCGAGGTGGTCGGCGTCGTCGCCGGCGTCTTCGGCATCGGCAAGGATGGCGAGAAGAAGCCCGACTATCAGCCGGGCCTGGAGCTGCGCGGCAAATACGTCTTCATCGGCGAGGGGGTGCGCGGCTCGCTGGCCAAGTCGCTGATCGCCAGGTTCGACCTGGGCGACGGCCGGGAGCCGCAGAAGTTCGGCATCGGGCTGAAGGAGATCTGGCAGGTGCCGGACGCGGTCTTCCGCCCCGGCCTGGTGCAGCACACCGTCGGCTGGCCGCTGGACAACAACACCGGCGGCGGCAGCTTCATGTACCACTTCGGGGACAATTACGTATCCATCGGGTTTGTGGTGCATCTGAATTACAAGAACCCCTGGCTCTCGCCGTTCGATGAGTTTCAGCGGTTCAAGACCCACCCGTCGGTGCGCCATTATCTGGAGGGCGGCAAGCGCGTCGCTTACGGCGCGCGCGGAGTCACCGAAGGCGGCTGGCAGTCCATCCCCAAGCTGACCTTTCCGGGCGGCGTGCTGATCGGCTGCTCGGCCGGCTTCATGAACGTGCCGCGCATCAAGGGCAGCCACAACGCCATGAAGTCCGGCATGCTGGCCGCCGAGGCCGCGGTCGCGGCCATCGCGGCCGAGCGTAGCGGCGACGAACTGGTCGAGTACGAAACCGCCGTGCGCTCGTCCTGGATCGCCAAGGACCTGAAGCGGGTGCGCAACGCCAAGCCGCTACTGAGTCGCTTCGGCACGCTGCTGGGCGTCGCGCTCAGCGGGGTGGACATGTGGTGCACGACGCTCCTGGGCGGCTTCTCGTTCCTGGGCACCCTCAAGCACGGCAAGACCGACGCGGAGTCGCTCGGCCTCGCCAAGGACTACCAGCCGCTGGTCTATCCGAAGCCGGACGGCGTGGTCAGTTTCGACAAGCTGTCCTCGGTCTTCATGTCGGCGACCAATCACGAGGAGGACCAGCCGGCGCACCTGAAGCTGAAGGATCCGAGCGTCCCGATCGCGGTCAACCTGCCGGAATTCGGCGAGCCGGCCAGGCTCTACTGCCCGGCGGGGGTCTATGAGGTGCTCTACGACGAGGCGGGCGCCAACCCACGCTTCCAGATCAACGCGCAGAACTGCGTCCACTGCAAAACGTGCGACATTAAGGATCCATCGCAGAATATCGTCTGGACCACGCCCGAGGGCGGGGGTGGGCCGAACTACCCGAACATGTAGGCGCATCCGCCTGGGGCCCTTGCCGGCGCCACAATTCGGAGCCAAGTGTTCAGTCATGCCTCCTGTTCGCAGCCTTGCCGTTCTTCTGTCGCTGGCCGCCCTTGGCGCCTGCGCCACCACCGCCACGCCGCCATCGGCGGACCTGCGCCCTAGCCAGCCGGTCGAGGCGCCGGTCGCGGCCGACGACGCCTCGACCTACGGCCTCTATCTCGCCGGCCAGACGGCGCTGGACCAGGGCCAGGGCGATGAGGCCGCGGCCTTTTTTGCCCAGGCCGCCCGCCAGGACGGCGACGCGGACTCCATCAAGATCCACGCCTTCGTCGCCGCCCTGGTCGCCGGCGACGTTCCGCGCGCCGCCTCGCTGGCGCCAGGCCCGGACGAGGGCTCGGCTGGCGAGCAGCGGCTGGGCAGGCTGACGCGGGCGGTCGAGGCGCTGGCCGATGGGCGCGGGCGTGAAGCCCAGGCGCTTTTGACCACCGCGCCCGGCGGGCCGACGCCAGACGCCGCCAGCAAGATTCTTCTCCCCTGGGCCGCGGCGGCGGCCGGCGACTGGAAGACCGCGCTCAGCCTGCCGGACTCCGATGGTGATCGGCTGATCCAACAGGTCCTGCTGCTGGATCAGGCGCTGCTCTATGAACATCGCGCCCAGATCGGCCAGGCCAACGGCGCCTTCGGCAAGCTGCTCGCCCAGAGCGACGGCGCCGGCCTCT
>DASQSO010000442.1:0-2049 GCA_035642335.1 Caulobacteraceae bacterium | reverse complement strand
AGCCGGAGCCGGTGCCGATCTCCAGAACCCGGGTGCGCGGCTCGATGGTCAGGGCCTGGGTCATCAGTCCGACGATGAAGGGCTGGCTGATGGTCTGGCCGCAGGCGATGGGCAGGGCCGAATCCTCCCAGGCCCGCTCCTGGAACAGTTTCGGGGTGAAGAGTTCGCGCGGCGTCTGCTCTAGGGCGTTTAGCACCGCCGCATCCGACACCCCTTGCGAGCGCAGCGACAGGATCAGCCGCGCGCGCTGGGTCGCCGGCGAGTCGTCGTCTGACTCGTCTGTGCTCATGGCTTGGGCGGCGCCCCGCCGAGCACGGCCTTGAGATCGTGGACGGTCTTCATGTGGGTCAGATCGATGTGCAGCGGCGTGACCGAGATACGGCCATCATAGATGGCGCGCAGGTCGGTGCCATCCGCCGGTTTCGACGGCAGCGCCCGGTAGCCGATCCAGAAATAGTCGCGGCCGCGCAAATCGGTGCGGCGGTCGAGATAGCGGGTCTGTACATCGCGGAACCCCTGGCGCGTCACCTCAACCTCGGTGACCTGATCGGGCGCACGGCCGGGGAAGTTCAGGTTGATGACCACGTCCTTGGGCCAGCCGGCCCCGATCAGCTTGCGGACAATACCGGGGGCGTAGGTCTCGGCGGTGTCGTAGCGAACCGTCACCTCGTCGTGGAAATAGGCCATCGACTGCGACAGGGCGATCGAGGGCACGCCCAGCACCATGCCCTCGATAGCGCCGGCGACCGTCCCCGACACGGTCACGTCCTCGGCGACGTTCTGGCCGCGGTTGACGCCGGACATGACCAGGTCCGGGACCGGCTCGCCGATCAGGGTCTGCAAGGCCAGGGTCACGCAGTCGGCGGGGGTGCCGGCGACAGCGAAGCGGCGCTCGTTGATCTTGCGCACGCGCAGAGGCTCGCTCAGCGTCAGCGCCCGGCTGGCCCCCGACTGCTCGGTTTCCGGGGCTACTACCCAGACGTCGTCGGACAGCGCCGCGGCGATCCGCTCCAGCGCCGCCAGGCCCTCGGCCTCGATCCCGTCGTCATTGGTGAGCAGGATGCGCAAAGGCTCAGCCGCCGATATGGGTCAGGCCGCCCATATAGCCCTGCAGCGCCTGCGGGATAGCGATGCGGCCCTTCTCGTCCTGATAGTTCTCCATCAGCGCCACCAGGGTGCGCCCAACCGCTAAGCCCGAGCCGTTGAGCGTATGGGCGAAGCGGATCTGCTTCTCGCCGGCCTTGCGGCAGCGGGCGTCCATGCGCCGGGCCTGGAAGTCGCCGCAGTTGGAGCAGGACGAGATCTCCCGGTACATCCCCTGCGACGGCAGCCAGACCTCCAGGTCGAAGGTCTTGCGGGCGGAAAAGCCCATGTCGCCGGTGCACAGCAGCATGGTGCGGAACGGCAGATCGAGCCGCTTCAGCACGGCTTCGGCGCACTCGACCATGCGTTCGTGCTCGGCCTCGGAGTCTTCCGGCGCGGTGATCGAGACCATCTCGACCTTGAAGAACTGGTGCTGGCGGATCATGCCACGGGTGTCCTTGCCCGAGGCGCCGGCCTCCGAGCGGAAGGACGGCGTCAGGGCGGTCAGCCGCAGCGGCAGGTCCTCCTCGGGCGTGATCTGTTCGCGCACCAGGTTGGTCAGCGAGACCTCGGCGGTGGAGATCAGCCAGCGGCCGTCGGTGGTGCGGAACAGGTCCTCGGCGAACTTGGGCAGCTGGCCGACGCCGAACACCGCCTCGTCGCGCACCAAGAGCGGCGGCGAAATCTCGTGATAGCCGTGCTCGCGGGTCTGGATGTCGAGCATGAACTGGCCGAGCGCGCGTTCCAGGCGGGCCAGCTGGCCCTTGATCGCCACGAAGCGCGCGCCGCTCATCCGCGCGGCCGCCTCGAAGTCGAGCACGCCGAGCGCCTCGCCGAGTTCGAAATGCTGGCGCGGCTGGAAGCCGAGATCGCGCGGCGCGCCGACCTGCTTCAGCACGACGTTCTTCGACTCGTCCGGGCCGTCCGGCACGTCGGGGTCGAGGATGTTGGGCAGGCCTTCCAGGA
>DASQSO010000441.1:0-4029 GCA_035642335.1 Caulobacteraceae bacterium | reverse complement strand
ATTTAAGATTTGAACCACGAAAAACACGAACGAACACGAACGTGAGGCTTCGCCGCCCCGCTTGCCTTCGAGCGCTAGCTCGGCTTCGCCGCCATCCTGTTCGTGTTCGTTCGTGTTTTTCGTGGTTCGACTCTTCTCTAGCCGAGCCCCAGACGCAAAAACGCGGGCCGGTCTGATCTGACCGGCCCGCGCCTTGAGGGGTGTCGTCCGTCTCGGATCTAGAAGTTGATCGAGATGGTGGAGCGTCGGTTGAGCGGCTCCTTGACGCCGTCGGGGGTCTGGACGGCCAGGTCGGTCTTGCCCTTCCAGTCCACCTTCAGCACCGTCTGGTTGATCCCCTGGCTCACCAGGGCGTCGGCGGTGGCCTTGGCGCGTTTTTCCGACAGCCGGATATTGTAGGCGAAGCCGCCGGAGGTGTCGGTATAGCCGATCACGGTGATCGTGGTGGCGTTGCCGCTCTTGGCGTAGTCCGCCGCCTGTTGCACCACCGCCTGGGCTTCCGGCGTCAGCACGTACTGATCGAACGGGAAGTAGACCACGAAGTCCTTGGCCACCGGCGCCGGAGGCGGCGGAGGGGGCGGCGGAGGCGGAGGCGGCGGCGGGGGAGGAGGCGGCGGGGGAGGCGGCGGTGGAGGCGGGGGCGGTGGAGGCGGGGCGCCGAACTTGTAGTTCAGCCCCACCCGCAGCAGATTATAGTCCAGGTTCCGCTGGCTGGAGATCGCGATACCCGGGATCGGACCGGACTCGGCTCCGCTCGCGGTCACACGCCCGAAGTTCAGATAGTCGTATTCGATCCGCGCCGTGACATTCTGGGTGACGGCGTATTCGATGCCGCCGCCGACGACATAGCCGAAAACGGAGTGCTTCACCGGATGAGCCGAGAAGCCGAGCGAGTCGCTCTCCGTGACGCTATAGCGGTCGTCGCTGAAGGCCGCGCCGCCGGTGGCGTAGAACAACGCCCGATCGACCGCGAAACCCGCCCGGCCGCGAACGGTGCCGAACGCG
Source organism: Caulobacteraceae bacterium (assembly GCA_035642335.1). GTDB lineage: Bacteria > Pseudomonadota > Alphaproteobacteria > Caulobacterales > Caulobacteraceae > Poindextera. The sequence continues at coordinate 3,024 of DASQSO010000441.1, read as the reverse complement.
TGAATGGTGTTGTTGGCGCCGACGCTGATCGACGAACCCGGGGTGATAAAGGGCGTTCGGGTCAGCGTGTTCGAAGCGGTGATGTCACCGCCCTGTCCGTCGATTTCGCCGCCGAGGACGAAGTTGCCCCTCTGCCAGTTATAGCCGATCTGGGCGCCGCCGAACCCGCCTTGTGCCCTGAGGCTGCCGAAGTTGCCGGAGTCGAACGGCACGCCGCCGATGGTTCCGACGGTGTTTATCGGATGCGAATTGCCCAAGGCATAGCCGCCGTTTATGCCGACATAGACGCCGCTCCAGTCATAGCTGGACGGCGGCACGATTGGCTGGGCCATCGCCGATCCCGCGACCATGGCCGATCCCGCGAGCATGGCCGCGAACGCAACGCGTCCGAGAAGTACGTTTTTCATTGAATGCCCCTTTGGCAAGGCTGAGCTTACATAAACCCGAACACAAACCCCTAACTAAGCGCGGGGTTCCCCTAAAGCTGTTGTATTTGGGTGACGCCCGGCGACTAACGACGCGGGCGCCGCTTCAGCGGCTGCTTGGACGGCCGGGGCCCTTAAGGAGGGTGCAAGCCGATCGGGCGCCTCATAGCGCCTCGATGGCCTTGAACTGGGCGCCGTTCGCCTCATCCTCCGAATAGCTCAGACCCTGGCGCGGTTCGATCGGCTGGCTATGCTGACCCTGGACGCGGACGATCGCTTAGGCGAGATCCGCGCCCTCTACCAGACCGATCCCGACCTGCGGGTCCCGGCCCAGGTGTTCAACGCCGTGCTGAACCGGGTCGAGACCGTCTAAGCCTCCCCCGAAAGGCCGCCTTGCCCTCAGACATCGCCCTGCCGAACTTCCCGCCGGGCGCCTTCTCCAAGGAGGACCCGGGCGACGACGCCGACTTCTACGCCGAGGCGCGGCTGGAAACCCATATCGACGATCCGGCCATCGCCGCCCTGACCGACTTCTATCGCCAGACCCTGCCGCCCGGCGGGGTGATCCTCGACCTGATGAGCAGCTGGATCAGCCACCTGCCTGACGAGGTCGCCTATGGCGAGGTGATCGGCCACGGCATGAACGCCGAGGAACTGGCCGCCAATCCGCGCCTGGGTCGCTGGTTCCTGCAGGACCTCAACCGCGACCCCGTCCTGCCGCTGGCCGACGCCAGCCTCGACGCGGCGATGATCTGCGTCGGCGTTCAGTATCTGCAGCATCCCGTTGACGTGATGAGAGAGATCGCCCGGGTTCTGCGGCCCGGCGCGCCGCTGGTGATCAGCTTCTCCAACCGTTGCTTCCCCACCAAGGCGGTGGCGGTCTGGCTGGCGGTCGGCTCGGACAGCCATGCGCGGCTGGTGGAGATCTACCTGCGCGCCGCGGGGTTCGCCGACGTCGAGGCGCGGCGGCTGAAGGACGGCCGCTACAGCGATCCGATGACCGCCGTGGTCGGACGGATCTAGACCAGGCCGTTGGCGACCAGGCTCCTCGCGCAGTCCAGCACGGTGTCGTTCAGCGGCCTCGGCCGCCAACCGAGCATGTCCTTCGCCTTCGCCGAGCTGAAATCGTGCTTCTGGCCGAGGCCGCCGGTCACCGCGCCCAGGTCCTTGTCGAACAGGGCGGCCAGCCTGAGCACGAAGTCGGGAACCTTGCGGGTCGGAACCTTGGCGGCCTCGGCGCCCAGATTGGCCTTCAGAACGGCGGCGAGATCGGCCATCCAGGCGAAGTTGGCGGCGGCGATGAAGCGCTGGCCACCCGCGTCTGGCGAGGTCATGGCGCGGATGTGCAGGTCGGCGACATCGCGGACATCGACAATGTTGAAGCCAAGGCGCGGCAGGCCGGGCACCCGGCCGCTCATCAGCCGCTCGACCACCTGCACGGATTCCGAATAGTCGCCGCTGAGCACCGGCCCCAACACCAGGGCTGGGTTGACGGTGGCCAAGGTGGTGGGCGCGTTGGAGGTGGAGATCAGCTCCCAGGCGGCGCGCTCGGCGATGGTCTTGGACTGGCCGTAGGCGCTGAGGCCGCGCTCGGTCGGGTCGGTCCAGACATTTTCGTCGCTGAGGCTGTCGCCGACACCGGCGCGCTGGCTGGTCGCCGCGACCGACGAGGTCATCACCACGCGCTTGACCCCGGCCTTGATCGCCGCGTTCAGCGCGCGCAGGGCGCCGTCGCGGGCCGGGATGATCAGTTCGTTGGGGTCCTTCGGCTCGGCGACGCCCAGCGGCGAGGCGACGTGCAGGACATAGTCGCAGCCCTGCGCCGCCGCGTCCCAGCCGTCGTCGGCGGTCAGATTGGCGGCATGGAAGCTGAGCCGCTCGCCGGCGTCGACAACCTTGGCGAGGTTGGCGCGGACCGTGGCCTCGCGGCTCAGGTCCCGCACCGTCGCGCGCACGGTATAGCCCCGCTGCAAAAGGCCGATCACGCACCAGCCGCCGATGTACCCGGACCCGCCGGTCACCAGCACCGTCCCCTGCTCGCTCATGGAATAGCCCCCCGCTATGTTTACACCGCTAAGATAGGCTTCGCCGTCGGCGAGCGTAAGGGGCGGGCGCGCTCTTTAGTGGAGAAACGCTGGGGCCTTGCCACCCTTGTCCGTCATGGCGCGCCTGAAAGCCCATGCGCGCTCGCGCGCCGAATAATGACCACGAAGTACACAAAGAACACCAAGGACACAAAGGAGCGCTCCAAACAGGTCGGCGCGGCCCTTTGGTGTCCTTCGTGTACTTCGTGGTCGAATATTCCGTTTCGCGGCTTCGGCGGCGGATGAGGATGATCTGTCAGCGCGCCGGGCTGTTGATCTGGGCTCGATTGACCGAGGCCTTCACCACCGGGATCTCGTCGTCGGCCAGCGGTTTCATCCATTTCTTCCGCGCCATGGCGGCGGCGATGAAGGGCGCGAGCTCCGTGGCCTTCTTCGCCTCGCGCTCAGCCGCCTTGGCCTTGAATTCGCCCATCACCTCGGCGGCGAACAGCTCCAGCGAGGCGCAGATGTGCTCGTGCTTGTTGCGGCCGGCCTGCTGCAGGAAGATCACCTGG
>DASQSO010000440.1:0-4116 GCA_035642335.1 Caulobacteraceae bacterium | reverse complement strand
CCGTCGGCGCGGATCGGCCGCTCGAACAGGACGGCGGGGCCGCCATTGGCCACCAGGCGGGCGCAGATCTCGGTCATTTCCAGCACGGTGGAGACCGGCTCGGTCACCCGCACCAGCTCGCCATCGGCTTCCAGCCGTTCGATGAAGTCGCGCAAGGATCGGTAAGCCATGGGGCCGGGAAGCTAGGCGGTGCGCGCGGGCCTGTCACGCCTTGCCGTGGGCGGCGGACGCCTTAAGCTTGCGCGATGCTGTACGAAATCGACATCGAGGACGCCCCGGCCCGCTTCGCCGAGCTGATCCAGACCATCGACGCCGGCTACGGGGTGCTAATCCGCCGCGGCGGCGAAATCATCGCCCGCCTGGCGCCGGAGTCCGCCTTCCACGAAGACGAGGCCGACCCGGACGCGGGCCTGACGCCGGAGGAACGCCAGGCGAAGGAAACCTTCGAGCTGTTCCAGCACGACATCGAGGACAGTTTTTAAAGAACCCTCGCCCCCGCTTTTCGCGGGGGAGAGGGCAGGGTGAGGGGGACGTCGATGCCGCGCAGTGAGCTGACGGAGAGAGCGCGGGCCCTGCGTGTCGATCAGACCCGTGTCGAAGAGCAGCTCTGGGCGAGATTGCGCAACCGGCAGGTCGGCGGCTGGAAGTGGAAGCGGCAGGTTCCGCGCGGCGCCTACATCGTCGACTTCCTGCGTGCAGAGGCGAACTTGGTGGTCGAACTCGATGGCGGCGTGCATCGCGGCCAGGTCGCCTACGACGAGCGGCGCACCGCATACTTGGAGAGCGTTGGCCTGAGGGTGCTTCGATTTCCCAACGGAGATGTCACCGAGGCGATTGATGGCGTCTGCGACGCCATCCTCGCCGCCCGCGGCGGCGAGGCCCCTCACCCTGCCCTCTCCCCGCGTAGCGGGGCGAGGGTTCTCTAAGCCTTCTGCGCCTCGTAGGCCTTCAGCAGGGTCTTCGGGGCGATCTTGCGGTAGCGGCGTTCCAGGAAGTTGCGGAACGAGCCGGGGTGCAGGGTGGCGATGCGGGCCAGGACCGTAGGATAGTCCTTGTAGTGGGCGGTGATGTGGAAGGTCTTCGGCTCGGCCTCCATCAGCATCTCGCGCTCGTCCAGCGAGACATCCATCAGCACCATGCTTCCGTCGGCCTGGCGCAGGCGGGTGAAGAACTTCTTGTTCACCAGGAAGGCCGGCTGGCCGTAGGAACTCCCCTCGACCACGCCCGGGAAGCTCAGGCAGATCTCGCGCATCTCGTCTTCGGTCACCTGAACCCCCTTCGCGCCTCAAGCCGCCGGAAACGTCCAGACCGCCGTGCGCTTGACGGTGGAGTCCTCGAGCTCGCGGGTGGTCTCGACGCTGTATTCGGCCAGTTTGACCAGGTCGACCTTTGGAAAATAACCGCGGCCGGGATCGCCGAGCAGGACGCGTGCGCCGTTGTGGCGCGCCTTGGCCAGCCAGGCGACGGCGCGGTCGGCCAGCGGCTGCTCGTAGAAGACGTCGCCGGCGCAGATCACCTCGGCCTTCGGCGGTGGGGTCGCCAGCGGGTCGCGCCGGCCGAAGCCGACCTCGACGCCGTTGGCGCGGCCGTTCAGGTCGACGGCGGCGGCGCAGAAGCCGTCGATGTCGGCGCCGGCAGCCGACCTGGCGCCGGCGATCATGGCCGCGATGGCCACCAGGCCCGAGCCCGTGCCGACGTCGAACACCGACTTGCCCTTCACCTCGGCCGGGTGGTCGAGCAGGTAGCGCGCCAGGGCCTGGCCGCCGGCCCAGGCGAAGGCCCAGAAGGGCGGCGGCAAGCCGATCCGGCCCAGCTCCTCCTCGGTCATGCGCCAGATCGGGGTGATCTCGTCGGCCAGATAGAGCGCGATCTCCGGCGTGTGCGGCGGGTTCCGCAGGCGGGTGTTGGCCAGGATGAAGCCGCGCGGATCGGCGATGGTCTCGGCGCTCACGCCGGCGCCGCGAGCCGCAGCATGGCCGGATAGCTGGGCGCGATCTCCATCCGCGCCAGGACGCCCTTCTCACCCAGCAGCCTGTGGGCGCGGGGCAGGTGGTAGCAGGGGACGTGCATGAACATGTGATGTTCGCAGTGGTAGTTGACGTAATAGGGCGCGATCAGCGCCCGCTCGAGCCAGTTGGCCATGGTGGTGCGGGCGTGGCGCAACGGGTCCGGCTCGTCCTTGGCCACCAGGGCGTGCTCGGCGATGTTGCGCAGGCGCGTCACCATCTGGAACCAGGTGGCGCGGGGCAGCAGCCAGAGCGCGAACCAGCCCCACCACCAGTCGCGCCCGACCAGCATCCCGGCGAGCCCGAATCCGACGATGGCGACGGCGTTGGTGACCAGGAAACGCCGCTGGCGCACGACCTCGGCGCCCAGGATCGGCAGCACCGGCGCGCCCTTGGCCCGGGTCTTCAGATTGTATTGCAGAAGGCCGAAGCGCTGCTTGAACCAGGTCTGGCCGGTCAGGTCGCGGACGATCTTGCGACGGAACGAGGCGCGCGTGATCGGGAAGGGCGCCGAGAGCCCCAGATCCGGGTCCTCGGCCTGCTGGGCGAACTTGTGGTGCTGCAGATGGTATTTGCGATAGCGCGCGACGCCGCCGCTGCACAGCCATTCGGCCACCCACTCGTTGACGCCGGCGTCCGGGTGCAGCGCGCCGTGGGCGGCGTCATGCTGCAGGATGCCGAGGCCCAGCTGCCGCGCGCCGATGATCATCACCGCCAACGGAATAGTCACCGGCCAGATCAGCCCCATCAGGGTGGCCAGGCCGATCACCGCCCAGCAATGGGCGACCAGGGCCAGCCCCTTCCACGACGAGTGCTCGACCAGCGGCGCCCACTCCTCGGCGGTGAAGAAGTCCTTCGGCTTGACGCGGGCGGCGACGGACATGGCGATGTTTCGGCTCCTCACCATAAGATGGGACGATTGCGCCGTCTGGGCAACCGATGCCGAGCGCGACCCGCGCTACAGCGGCAGGCCGAACCAGGCGATCGGGGCGCGCCAGAGGCCGGCGACCAGAGCTGCGAACAGGATAAGGCCGGCGTCGCGGTTGGATTTGAACAGTTTCAGCGCGCCGTGCGGATCGTCGATGCGCAGGCGCGGCGGCTGGCTGACCAGGTGGGCCGCGTAGAGCGCCGCCGGCGGCAGGAACAGCGGTCCGAGCCGGCCAGTCGCGCCGGCCGCGAGAACCAAGGCGATGGAGATGAGGTAGAAGATCAGGACGCCGCGTGGCGCGCCTTCGCCTAGCCGCCGCGCCGAGGACTTCACCCCGGCCAGGGCGTCGTCCTCCAGGTCCTGCACGGCGTAGATGGTGTCGTAGCCCAGAGTCCAGAACACCGCGGCCGCATAGAGCAGCACCGGCGGCCAGCCCAGCCGTCCCGTCGCCGCGGCGTAGCCGAGCAGCGCGCCCCAGTTGAAGGTCAGGCCCAGCCAGGCCTGCGGCCACCAGGTGATCCGCTTCATGAACGGATAGGCCGCCACCAGCAGCAGCGAGGCCGCGCCCAGAACGATGGCGAAGAGGCCCATGGTCAGCAGCACGGCCAGCGCCAGCAGGCCGCAGCCGACCAGGAAACCCCACGCCTGCCGAACGCTGATCGCGCCCGACGCCACCGGCCGCGCCGCCGTGCGGGCGACCTTGGCGTCGATGTCGCGGTCGACGATGTCGTTATAGGCGCAGCCCGCCGCCCGCATTAGCGCCGCGCCGATGGCGAAGGCGGCCATCAGCCAGAGATTCGGCCAACGCCCCCGCGCCGCGCCCGCCAGGGCGATCCCCTGCCAGCCTGGCAGCAGCAATAGCCAGATGCCCGCCGGCCGATCGAACCGGCCGAGCTTCAGCCATGGCCGCAAGGCCCGCGGCGCCAGGCGGTCGACCCAGTTGTCGGGCGCGGCGTCGGGAAGGGGCGCGGTGGTCATGCCTCAAGGTTGTCCGCCATCGCGTCGGCGCGCGCCAGCCTCGCCCTTGAGCCCCGCCTTGGATGAGCGGAAGTCCGTTCCGATCGCGGCGGCTTTCGCCGACCGTGATCGTGTCTATTTGGCGACACATGGTGCTTGGATTTCAAGGATCGCGATGAGGCGGTTGACCGCGGCGGCGAAGCGCGGGACGATGAGGCGATGACC
>DASQSO010000439.1:0-4065 GCA_035642335.1 Caulobacteraceae bacterium | reverse complement strand
GGAGTGGCCGAGCAGGATGACCGGCAGGCCCGGCTGTTCCTGGCGGATATGGCGGGTGAGGATCGCCATGTCCTCGGGCATGGCGTCGTAGCCGCCCTCGCCGAAGTCGCCCAGCTTCTCCACCGAGCCGGCGGTGTGGCCGTGGCCGCGATGGTCGTTGGCGTAGACGATCGCGCCGCCAGCGATCAGGTCGCGCGCCACCGACAGGTAGCGGCGGGCGTGCTCGGCCATGCCATGGGCGATCTGCACCGCGAAACGGGCTGGCTCAGGGCCGCTCCAGCGATAGGCGGCGATGCTGGCCTCGTCCTTGCCGCCATAGATGAAGGTCAGCTCCGAAAGGTCGGCGTCGTCTTCGATCATGGTCATCTGGTCTCCCGCGCACCGCGCTCGGCCAAGACCACACGAAATGACTGGCGCCGCGTCAAGGGCTTGTGGAAACCGCGGCCGACCACTTGTGAGGCTTGCCGGGGTGCTCGGCGCGATCCGGGCTCAGGCGAGAGCGACCGCGCCGGCCAACACGAAACCTCTTGCACGCAAGGCCAGCGCGCCGAGCGAGGCGACCTAGGCTCGATGCCGTCTTACGGCGCTTGGCGCACCGTGAAGCGGGCGAGTTCGGTCCGGGGCGGCGCCCAGGTCGGCTTCAGGTTCGCCGCCTTGGAGTAATCGAAATAGGCCGCCTTGATGTTGTCGAGACCTTCATCCGCCAGGGCCCGGTTGAAATAGGCTTTTTCCGGCTCTTCCGGCCCGAGCGCCAGGCCGCGGTCGATGTCGGCGATGCCGGCGGCGTATTGATGCTGCGCGATCTTGACCCCGCCGAGATTGACGTAGGCTTCGCCAAGGGTCGGGTCGAGCTTGACGCTCGCCTCGAAGTCCCGCTGCGCCGACACGTAGTCCTCGAGGAAGAGATAGAGGACGCCGCGATTGACATAGGTGCCGGCCCTGTTGCGATCCGAGAGGGTTTCATTGACGATGGCGCGGTTGCAATCGGCGATCCCAGCCTGGATATCGCCGCCGTACTTGGCGGCGTGAAAACATTGCGAAGCGAAGCCGCCAGCATCTAAGACGGTCACTGCGGCCTTGGCCTGGCTGGGCGCGAAAACACCTATGGAACTAACGATAAGCGCCGCCGCTCCCGCGGCCGCCGCGATCCTGATCATATCAAGCCTCCTCTAGCCTCAGATCGCAAGCATACGCTCGTTCATGCCGTTAGGGAAATGCTCCTCTCGCCTATAGGCCGAGCGGCGGATAGGGGCCGAAGGCGAGCTGCTCGAACACCCCGATCCCGGCCTGGTCCGGCCGCCCCCGCTGCCTCAGCGTCAGGGTCGACAGCGCCTGGATGTGCAGGTTTTCCATGGCGTTCACGTCCAGTCCGGTGAGCGGCAGGTCCTCGCGCTCGACCTCCAGTTCGCCGTGGAACCGGCCGTGACCCCACTTGGGATGGGTGTAGCCGATGCCGCGCATCAGGAAGGTCTGGAAGGGCTTGAAGTCGATCTCCAGATTGGCCTCGTTCTTCACAGGAACGGTCAGCGTCGCCGCGCGCGCATGCCGCGTGCCGGGCTCCAGTGTCACCGCCATGTCCGCGTGTTCGACCTCGATCATCTCGGCCACGCTGGCGCCGTCTGGGCAGATTACCGCGCGGGTGTTCCACGGCACGCCGCTGGAATCGGCGGTGAAGTGGAAGAAGACGCTGCGGTCGGCGAAGTTCATCGGCGTCCACTGCCAGAAGAAGCCCGGCGCGCCGGTCGGCGCGGCCACCGGCTGGGGATCCGGCGCGCCGACCGGGCGCACACCCCAGGAGCGGTCGCGGGTGCCGACGCAGCCGGGCGCCAGCGCCTCGCGCTTGCCGTCGATCTCGACCCAGCCTGTGTAGCGGCCGTTCTGGGTCAGGCGCGTATAGTCCATGAAGGCGCGCGGGCCGTTGCGACGGATGAAGCGCGGCTCCTCGATCGGAAAGGCTCGGCCCTCGAAGACGAATTCGGCGGCCAGGCCATCGGTGGGCGCCAGCGTCGCCTTCAGCCGTTTCAGCGGCTCGATCACCTCGATTCGGATCGGCCCGACCTCCAGGTCGAACCGCTCCATGTGCAGGATGCGCGAGGCATGGACGCAGTGCTCGACCCCGTCGCGGATCACCGAGACATGGGCGTCGGCGATGTTCAGGTGCGGATAGACCCCGAACGCCACGGCGAAGAAGCCCGACCCGTCCGGGTTGTAGCCGTTGAAGAAATACCGGTCGTAGAAGTTCCGGTCGGTGCCGGAATAGGCGATCGGCTCAGGCGTCTGGTGGATGGGAAAATCGTCGGCCTTGCTGAGCATGAGCTTAAAGTCCCGCGAATTCGGCCCGGCGTGGCCCCATGTAGCCGAAGAGGAAGGCCGCGACCTTGCGCATCTGGATCTCCTCCGAGCCCTCGGTGATCCTATAGCGGCGATGATGACGGTAGATGTGTTCGAAAGGCTTGTGCCGCGAATAGCCGATGCCGCCATGCACCTGCATGGCCCGGTCGGAGGCCTCGCAGACCAGCCGGTTGGCCCAGTAGTTGCACATGGAGACCTTGTCGGAGATCTGCCGCTCCACTTCCTTGTGGGGCATGTTGTCCATGTCCCAGGCGGTCTTGCGGATCAAAAGCCGCAGCATCTCGCACTGGGTGGCCAGCTCCACCAGCGGCCACTGTATGGCTTGGTTGTCGGACAGCGGCTTGCCGAACGGCTTGCGCTGGCGGGCGTATTTGACACTCTCCTCGACGCAGAACACCGCCGCGCCGAGCGATGAAGCCGCCTGACGGATGCGGTTCTGGTGCACGAAGCTCTGCCCAAGGCCGAGGCCGCGGCCCTCGACGCCCCAGATCGCCTCGTCGGGAACCCAGACGTCGGTGAAGCTGACCCGCGGGTGGTCGGTGGGCATGTTGAAGGTCCAGAGATATTCCTCGATCTTCACCCCCGGCGCCTGGGCCGGGACCAGGAAGACGGTGATGCCGCCAGCGTCGCCGTCTTTGCCGCTGGTGCGGGCGAAGACCATGCAGTGGGTCGCCACATGCATGCCGGTGGTCCACATCTTCTCGCCGTTGATGCGCCAGCCGGCGACGCCGTCCTTCTCCTCGCGCACGGCGCGGGTTTCCATGAAGGTGGCGTCGGAGCCGTGGTTCGGCTCGGTCAGGCCGAAGCCGGTGCGGATCTGGCCCTTGAGCAGCCGCTCGCCATAAACCTCGTACTGGGCGTTGGTGGCGAACTCCTTGAACATGATGATGAAGGGGTTGTTGCCGACGATCGAATGCTCGGTCTGCAGGTCGTTGTGCAGGCCGAGGCCCCTGGCGGCCAGATGCTCGCGGATGACCGCCATGGCCAGGTGCGTGCCCCCTTTGCCGCCCCACTCCACGGGCCAGGCGTAGCGCAGGTGCCCCGCCGCGTCGGCGGCGCGTCTCGCCTCGGCCAGCAGCTCCTCCCACTCATGTCGCGGCAGGCCCTGATTATCCCAATCGGTGCGGGCGTGTTCGCGTCGGTGGTCGAAGAAGCGGATATTGTCGTTCTTCTGCTCCAGCGGCTTGATCTCCGCCTCGATGAAGGCGTCGAGCTCGGCCAGGTAGTCGACCAGGTCTTGCGGCAGGGCGAAGTCCATCGGTGGGTTCCTTCAGGGCGTCTCGCGGGCGCGGGCGGCGAGTTCGGCGCGGTAGGCGGCATAGGTGGGCTGATCGACGGCCAGCTTGGCCAGGGTGGTGGCCCAGAGGTGATCGGAGAGGCCCGGCGTTGTCAGGTCGAGCTCGCCGGCGGCGATCCGCCGCGCCAGTTCGCTGTTGAGTTCGGCCAGCGACCCGTCGATCCCGAGAACAGTCTTCAGCCGCCGCAGCTCGGCGGCGTCCTCCGCCGGCGCGAGGTCGAGTTGGCGGCGCATCATCTCCAGGGCGTTGGCGGCGACGCGGGCCTGGAACGAGGTGGCGCCGGTGGTCTGGGCGGTGACGACGTTGCGCAGGAAGGCCGCGACCGCGCCGATGACTTCCGAGGGGGTGGGCTGGTCCTGCATGGTCAGCCCGCCAGTAGCCGCAGAAGATCGATCTCGTTCTCCGACGTGCGCCG